>DATKAO010000133.1 GCA_035498015.1 Myxococcota bacterium | reverse complement strand
ATGACCGACTCGAAGGGCGTCCTGTGGCAGGGCCGCACCGACGGCATGAACAAGTACAAGGCGCGCTACGTGCGCAACACCAAGGCGCGCACCCTGGCCGACGCGCTGCGCGGAGCCGACGTGTTCGTCGGTGTGTCGTCGGCCGGCACGGTCACCGGTGAGATGGTCGGGGCCATGGCGCCCAAGCCCATCATCTTCGCCATGGCCAATCCCGACCCCGAGATCACGCCGGCCGAGGTCGCCGCCGTGCGCGACGACGCCATCATGGCGACGGGCCGCTCCGACTACGCGAACCAGGTGAACAACGTGCTCGGCTTCCCCTTCATCTTCCGCGGCGCGCTCGACGTGCGCGCGCGCAAGATCAACATGGAGATGAAGCTGGCGGCCGTGCACGCGCTGGCGGATCTGGCGCGCAGCGGCGACGCCGGCGTGCCCGACGCCGTGCGCCGCGCCTATCCGAACGAGCGGTTCGACTTCGGGCCGACCTACATCATTCCCAAGCCCTTCGATCCGCGCGTGCTGATCCACGAGTCGATGGCCGTGGCCCGGGCGGCCATGGAGAGCGGCGTCGCGCGCCAGCCGGTGGATTTGGAAGACTACAGGCGCACCCTCGAGGCTCGGCTCGTCGAGATCGCGGCGCTCTGACTCGCGTTTCGCCGAGCAGCCGGAGAATCCCGCGCATGGAGATCGAGACACCCGAGTTCGCGCTGCAGAATCCGTTGGCCAAGAAAGCCGCGGTGAGGCGCACCGACTCCTCGCATCCCTCGGCGGCGTTCTACGAAGAGTCGATCGACCGCGGGCGCGAGCTGCTCGAGCGGCCCAGGCGCGGCGGCGGGCTCGCGCGCGTGCGCGTGCAGCACGCCAAGAACCGCATGACCGTGTTCGAGCGGCTGCGCGTGCTCACGAGTCACGAGCCCAACCTCATGTGGCAGAACTGGGGCAAGGGGCTCGACGGCGCGTCGATCGTGACGGGCGTCCTGTCGATCGCGGGGCGCGACGTGGCGGTCTACGGCCACGACTTCACGCTGCGCGCAGGCTCGATGGACGCCACCAACGGCGCCAAGCTCGCGCGCCTGATCTACATGGCCGCGGAGCGCGGCATACCGCTCATCGGCATGAACGACTCGGCGGGCGCGTTCGTGCCCGCGGGCGTGGGCGGGCTCGACGGCTACAGCGAGGCCTTCACCGCGCTGCGGCGCATCTCGGGCGTGGTGCCGTGCATCAGCCTGATGTTCGGCTACAACGCGGGCGGCGGCGCATATCTCCCGCGCCAGGGCTCGTTCATGATCCAGTGCGCCGACACGTTCATCGGGCTCACCGGCCCCGGCGTGGTCAAGTCGGCGCTGGGCGAGGACGTGACTGCCGACGCGCTGGGCGGGCCGGGCGTGCACGGCATGAACGGCGTGTGCGACATCACCACGTCGGACGAGGTCGGGTCACTGCGCACCGCGCTGCGGCTCCTGACCTACCTGCCCAACAACAACCGGGAGCTCGCGCCCTTCGCCCCCACGAGTGATCCACTCGACCGCTTCACGCTGGAAGAGGACATCCTGTTCCGCAAGACCTTCGACTCGGCCGCGGGCATGAGCGCCCCGCTCGACATCACGCTGTTCCTGCAGCAGATCGTCGATCACGGCGAGTATTTCGAGCTGCAGCCGAGCCGCGCGCGCAACATGATCACCGCGTTCGGGCGCATCGGGGGTCACGTGGTGGGCTTCGTGGCCAACAACTCCGCGGTCGCGAGCGGCCAGATCGACGTCGACGCCGCGCGCAAGGCCACGCGCTTCATCCGCTTCTGCAACCTCTACAACGTCCCCATGATCTTCCTCGAGGACGTGACCGGCTTCCTGCCCGGCACCGAACAGGAGTCGCGCGGGATCATCCTCGAAGGCCGGCGGCTGCTGGACGCGATCGTCGACCTGCGCGTGCCGCGCATGACCTTGATCATCCGCAACGCCTTCGGCGGCGCGTACGCGGCCTACAACAGTCACTTCACCGGCGCCGACGCGGTGTTCGCCATGCCCATGTCGCGCATCGCGGTCATGGGGCCGGGCGGCGGCACCGAGTTCGTGTTCAAGGACGAGATCCGCGCGCTCGACGCCGACTTCCGCAAGTCACTCGCCGACGGCATGTCCGAAGTCGAGGCCCGGCGCGTGCGAGACCAGGGGCTGAAGCTGTTGCGCGAGCGCTACGAACGCGAGCTCATGAACCCGAACGAGGCGCTGTCGCTGGGCTCGGTCTCGCGCATCGTCATGCCCGGCACCAGCCGGCGCGTGCTGGGCGAGCACCTGGCCTTCCTGATGCGCACTTACTCGGCGTCGCCGATGAGCGGGCCGCAGCGGGAGTTCGAATAGTGCTCGACCGCGATCTCGTGCCGGGCCGCTTCGCACAGGCTGCGAGCCCCTGGCTGCGCTCGTTCTCGCTGGCTCACTTGAAGGTGCTGGTGGTGTGCCGAGGGCCGGTGCGGCTCGAGGCCTTCCAGGTCTTCGACGAGATCGGCGTTCGCGAGTACGGGATGCTCCTGTCCGAGAAGGACTCGGTGGTCTACCCGCGCTGTCTCGCGCCCGAGCTGCGCAGCTTCCGCTTCCCGAACAACGTGCACCGCGTGCCCGACTACACCGGCGTGGGCCAGGAGCAGAAGCAGCGGCGCATCGCGGAGATCGTCGCGATTGCGGTCGACCACGGCTACACCCACGTGTTCGCCGGCTACGGCTTCATGGCCGAGGACGCCGAGTTCGTGGCCGCGATCGAGGCCGCGGGCGTCGGCTTCATGGGCCCGTCGTCGGCGGTGATCCGCAGGGCGGGCGCCAAGGACGAGGCCAAGAAGCTCGCGCGGAGCCTGGGCAACGCGGTGATTCCCGGCGTCGACGACGTGTCGGCGCGCGCGCTGCTCGCGAAGTCCAAGGACCGCGCGGCGCTCGAGAAGCTGGCGAAGAAGCACGAGCTCGTGTTCGCCTGGGACGCGGGCGTGACGCTGGCCGAGAACGCGGAGTCACTCCTGCAGGCCGGCTACGCCAAGACGGTCGAGCTCGTGACCATCGCCGAGCTGCAGGCCGAGGCCGAGCGCATCTGCCGGGAGATCTGGGCGGAGTATCCGACCCACCGCATCCGCTTCAAGTACATCGGCGGCGGCGGCGGCAAGGGCCAGCGCGTGGTCTCCAAGGCCGAGGAGATCCCGGCCGCGGTGGTCGACGTGTGCGCCGAGTCCAAGGTGCTCGAGCCGGGCTCGAACCGGAACTTCCTGGTCGAGCTCAACATCGAGCGCACGCGCCACAACGAGATCCAGCTGATCGGCAACGGCAGCTGGTGTCTCTCGCTGGGCGGGCGGGACTGCTCGGTGCAGATGCACGAGCAGAAGCTGGTCGAGGTCTCGCTCACAAAGGAGCTGGTCGAGGCCGAGGCCGCGCGCGCCAGCGGCAAGACGCGCGAGGTGCTGCGCGGCGACGCCGAGTATCTCGCGCGCATGGAGGCCGAGAGCGAGAAGTTCGGCAGCGCGACCGGACTCGACTCCGTCTCGACCTTCGAGTGCATCGTCGAGGGCTTCCGCCACTTCTTCATGGAGATGAACACGCGCATCCAGGTCGAGCACGGCGTGACCGAGCTCGTGTACCGGCTGCGCTTCGAGAACCCCGACGACCCGCGCGAGTGCTTCCACGTCGACCGGCTGATCGAGGCCATGGCGCTGCTGGCGGCGCACGGCCCGCGCGTGCCCAAGCCCCAGCGCCTGCCGCGCTTCCCGTCGGGCCTCGAGGTGCGCATCAACGCCACCAACGCCGCGCTCCAGCCGCACGCCGGCGGGCTGATCAAGAGCTGGTCGCCGGCGCTGCCCGAGGAGATCCGCTTCGACCAGGGCATCGGCATCCGCAATCCCGACACCCACTCGTTCGTCTACTACAACGTGGCGGGCGCGTACGACTCGAACGTGGCGCTCTTGCTCACCCACGGTGAGTCGCGGCGCGACAACTACGAGCGCATGGCGGAGATCCTGCGCCGCATGGAGCTGCGCGGCGACGACCTGCACACCAACCTCGAGGTGCACTACGGGCTGATCCAGTGGTTCCTCGGGCGCGGCGTGATGGCCGAGCCGAACACGCGCTTCATGGGCGCCTATCTCGGTGCGGTGGGCGCGCTCGCGCAGGTCGCGAACGACGTCGACCTCGAGCAGGCCTGGCAGTCGCGCCTGCGCGCGCAGAAGCACCCCGACGCGACGGCGGCGCTCGAGGCCAAGGAGACACTCCTGCTGCGGCCGCTGGGCCGGCTGTTCGCGAACGCGCACCTGCTCGGCGGGTTCCTCGGCCGCTACGACGGCGAGCTGTGGAAGGCCGACGGCCAGAGCGCGCGCTTCGTGGCCAACCCCGTGCGCTTCCTGGAGCGCCTCTATCACTTCCTCGACCTCGAGGCGCGCCCGGACAAATCGCCCTCCGAACAGATCTGGGACCACGACGCCGAGGTGCTGGACGCGGCGCGCGCCTTCTACGCCGAGGTCGAGTCACGCACCGGCGCGGCCGATCACGCGGCGCTCGAGGCGCTGTTCGCCCAGAAGTCGAATGCCGCGCTCGCAAGCGGCGACGCCAGGCTGTGGAAGCAGTGCGTGGCCGCGCACCGCGGCTTCCAGCTCGGGCTCGAGCTCTTGCTGATGATCCCGCGCGCGGGCCTGCGCTCGGGCTTCCTCGACGTGCGCGTCGACGACGAGCTGGGCATCTCGTTCCCCGAGCGCTTCGCCGACGCCAAGAGCGCCGGCGAGCTCGCGCGCGCGCTCGCGCCGGCGCCGGCCGCCGCGTCCGACGAGATCGTGACCCCCATGGCGGGCACGTTCTACGGCCGCGAGGCGCCGCACCTGCCGCCGCTGGTCGAGGAGGGGCAGCACTTCGAGGCCGGGCAGCCGCTGTTCGTGATCGAGGTCATGAAGATGTTCAACAAGGTGCTCGCACCGTTTGCGGGCACCGTCGTAAAGTGCCTGATGGCCGAGCGCGACGGCAGCGTCGTGAAGAAGGGCGAGCGGATCTTCCAGATCGAGCCCGACGAACGGCGCGGGCCCGAGTCCCCCGAGCAGGTCGCCCGGCGCCGCCGCGAGGCCACGCAGGCGCTCCTGCAGTGACTCGCGCCACAGAGTGAGGAACTCCCCGTGATCACCAAAGAACAGGCGCTGGAATACCACCGGAAGGGCAAGCCGGGGAAGATCGAGGTCACGCCGACCAAGAGCGTGCTGACCGCGCGCGATCTCTCCATGGCCTACACGCCGGGCGTCGCGGAGCCGTGTCTCGAGATCCAGAAGCGACCCGACGACGCGTTCAAGTACACCTCGCGCGCGAACCTCGTGGCCGTGGTCACCAACGGCACGGCGGTGCTCGGCCTGGGCAACATCGGCGCGCTCGCCGGCAAGCCGGTCATGGAGGGCAAGGGCGTCCTGTTCAAGCGCTTCGCGGGCATCGACGTGTTCGACATCGAGCTCGCGACCGAGGACGCCGAGGAAGTGATCCGCACGGTGCAGCTGCTCGAGCCCACCTTCGGCGGGATCAACCTGGAAGACATCCGCGCGCCCGAGTGTTTCGAGATCGAGGAGCGGCTGGTCGCGTCGATGGACATCCCCGTGTTCCACGACGACCAGCACGGCACGGCGATCATCTCGGCGGCCGCGTTCCTGAACGCGCTCGAGCTCACGAAGCGGCGCATCGAGGACGTGAAGGTCGTGTTCGCGGGCGCCGGCGCCGCGGGCATCGCCTGCGCGGACCTGTACGTGCATCTCGGCGTGCGGCCCGAGAACGTGCTCATGACCGACTCCAAGGGCGTGATCTACCAGGGCCGCACCGAGGGCATGAACAAGTACAAGCAGCGCTACGCGCGAGACACCAAGGCGCGCAGCCTGGCCGACGCCATGCGCGGCGCCGACGCGTTCGTCGGGGTCTCGTCGGCCGGCACCGTGACCAAGGACATGGTCCGCAGCATGGCGCCCAACCCGATCATCTTCGCCATGGCGAACCCCGACCCGGAGATCACGCCGGCCGAGGTGACCTCGGTGCGCGACGACGCGATCATGGCCACCGGGCGCAGTGACTACCCGAACCAGGTCAACAACGTGCTCGGCTTCCCGTTCATCTTCCGCGGCGCGCTCGACGTGCGCGCGCGCAAGATCAACATCGAGATGAAGCTCGCCGCGGTGCACGCGCTCGCCGACCTCGCCAAGCAAGGCGAGCAGGGCCTGCCCGAAGAGGTGAGACACGCCTACCCCGGCGAGCGCTTCGAGTTCGGCCCCACCTACATCATTCCCAAGCCGTTCGATCCGCGCGTCTTGATCTACGAGTCCACGGCGGTGGCGCGCGCGGCCATGGAGTCCGGCGTCGCGCGCGTGCAGCTCGACCTCGACGAGTACCGCGAGGGCCTCGAGCGCCACCTCGGCCGCTCGCGCGAGTTCATGCGCGGCGTGATCAACAGCGCGAAGTCGAGTCCCAAGCGCATCGTGTTCCCCGAGGGCAACGAGGAGCGCGTGCTGCGCGCGATCCAGATCCTGCGCCAGGAGGAGATCTGCGACCCGATCCTGATCGGCAGCGCGACCGAGGTGCGCGCCAAGGCCGCCGAGCTCGGCGTCGACCTCGACGGCGTGCCGATCGTCGATCCGCGCACGAGTGAGAAGCTCGTCTACTACCGCAAGGAGCTGGTCAGCCTGCGGCGGCGCAAGGGAGTCACCGACCGCGACGCCGAGCGCCTGCTGGGCCGGCGCGGCTACTTCGGCGTGATGATGGTGCGCATGGGCGACGCGCACGGGCTCGTCGCGGGACTCACCAAGAGCTACTCCGAATCGGTGCGGCCCTCGCTCGAGATCGTCGGGCTGGCCGAGGGTCACTCGGTGGCCGCAGGCGTGTACGTGGTGATCCAGAAGGACCGCGTGGTGTTCTTCGCCGACGGCTCGGTGAACATCGATCCCAGCGCCGAAGAGCTGGCCGAGATCGCGGGCCTGGGCGCCGAGACCGCGCGCTGGTTCGGCTTCGACCCGACCGTGGCGGTGCTCTCGTTCTCGAACTGGGGCAGCGTGCGCAACGAGCGCACCGAGAAGCTGGCGCGCGCGGTCGACCTGGCGCGCGAACGCTGGAAGGACCTGAAGATCGACGGCGAGATGCACGCCGACATCGCGCTCGACCCCGAGCGGCGCGCGTCGCGCTTCGGCTTCGCCGAGATCAAGGGCGAGGCCAACGTGCTGATCTTCCCGAACCTGGACTCGGCGCACATCTCGACCCGGCTCATGGGCACGATCGGCGGCGCGACCGTGGTCGGGCCGATCCTCATGGGTATGCGCTCGCCGGTGAACTCACTGCAACCGACCGCAACGGTCGACGACATCGTGAATCTCACCGCGATCACGGTGCTGCAGGCGCAGAAGGAGTACTGACGCTGTCTCCGGCTGCGCGCCGCGCCCCGCCGTTCCAGAAGGTGCTGATCGCGAACCGCGGGGAGATCGCGGTGCGCATCGCGCGGGCCTGCCGCGAGCTCGGCGTGCGCTCGGCCGCGATCTACTCCGAGGTCGACCGCGACGCCGTGCACGTGCGCCACGCCGACGAGGCGCACCCGTGCGGGCCGCCGCCCGCCGCGCAGAGCTACCTCGACGTCGCGCGCATCGTCGAGATCGCGCGCGCCTGCGGCGCCGACGCCGTGCACCCCGGCTACGGCTTCCTGTCCGAGAACGCCGACTTCGCGCAGGCCTGCGCCGACGCGAAGCTCACCTTCATCGGCCCCACGCCCGCAACGATCGCGGCCATGGGCGACAAGGTGATCTCGCGCCAGCGCATGCAGGCGGCCAAGGTGCCGGTCGTGCCGGGCGCGATCGAGAGACTGGGCGACGACCAGGTGCTGGCGGTCGCGCGCGAGCTCGGCTTCCCGGTCATGGTGAAGGCGAGCGCGGGCGGCGGCGGCCGCGGCCTGCGGCGGGTGTCACAGGAGTCGGAGCTCGCCGCCGCGCTGAAGCGCGCGCGCTCCGAGGCCAAGTCCGCCTTCGCCGACGACGGGATCTACCTGGAGAAGATCGTCGACGGCCCGAGACACATCGAGATCCAGGTGCTCGGTGACTCGTTCGGCAACGTGCTGCACCTGTGCGAGCGCGAGTGCTCGATCCAGCGCCGGCACCAGAAGCTGATCGAAGAGGCGCCCGCGAACGGCATGACGCCCAAGCTGCGCGAAGACATGGGCCGCGCCGCGGTCGCGGCTGCGCGCGCCGTCGGCTACCGGGGCGCGGGCACGGTCGAGTTTCTCGTCGACGCGAAGGGAAGCTTCTATTTCCTCGAGATGAACACGCGCGTGCAGGTCGAGCACCCGGTCACCGAGCTGGTCACCGGCATCGACATCGTGAAGACCGGCATCCGCATCGCGGCCGGCGAGCCGATCGGCTTCCGCCAGGACGACGTGGGCATCCGCGGCTGGGCGATCGAGCTGCGCATCTACGCCGAGGATCCCGACAAGAGCTTCCTGCCTTCGCCGGGAAAGATCACGGGCTACCGCGCGCCCGAGGGACCCGGCGTGCGCGTCGACTCGGGCGTCGCCGCAGGCTCGGAAGTGAGCGTGTACTACGACCCGCTGCTCGCGAAGCTGTGCTGCTGGGGTGCCGA
Organism: Myxococcota bacterium; assembly: GCA_035498015.1. Lineage (NCBI taxonomy): Bacteria > Pseudomonadati > Myxococcota > Myxococcota bacterium. Next base: position 17,939 of record DATKAO010000133.1, on the reverse strand, counting down.
CCGCGAAGAGGCGATCGCACGCGCGCGCCGCGCGCTGCACGAGTACGCGATCGAGGGCCCGAAGACCTCGCTGCCCTTCCACCGCCGCGTGCTCGAGAACGCGAAGTTCCTCTCGGGCGAGTTCGACACGAGCTTCATCGAGACCGAGTTCGCGCGACCCGCGCCCAAGCCGTGAGCGCGCGCCGCCGCATCGTGCTCGACACCGACATGGGGTCGGACGCCGACGACGCGCTGTGTCTCGCCCTGGCGCTCGCCGCGCCCGAGCTCGAGCTCGTGGGAGTCACTTGCGTGGGCCGCGAGTCGCGCTTGCGCGCGCAGATCGCGCGCCGGCTGGTCGAGCTCGCGGGCGCGCCGCAGATTCCCGTCTATGCCGGCTGCCGCACGCCGCTGCTGGGCGGGCCGGGCTACAACTGGTTCGGTCACGAGGGGCTGGGGATCCTGGAGCCCGGGCTCGAGCCTGCGATCGAGCCGATGCACGGCGCCGATGCGCTGCTCGCGCTCTCCGAGCGCTGGCCGGGGCTCGAGATCGTCGCCGTCGGTCCGCTCACCAATCTGGCCCTGGCGCTGGCCAAGGACCCGGACTTCGCGGCGCGCGTCGGGCGACTCACCGTGATGGGCGGTCACCTGCGCCAGGTCGCCTACCGCGGCCGCGTATTCCCGTTCGGCGTCGACTACAACCTGTGCTCGGACCCGCACGCGTCGCTCTCGGTTCTGCGCTCGGGAATTCCGACCCGGCTGGTCACCGCCGACGTCACGCTGCAGACCTGGCTGCGCGACGAGGACGTCGTGCGGCTCGAGAAGTCCGGCTCGGAGCTCCAGGCTGCGCTCGCGCGCGCGGTGCGGCTGTGGACGCCGGTGCAGCGGCGGCTCCTCGACCCCGAGCCGGGCGACGGCTTCGACAACGCCGCCTTCCTGCACGACCCGCTCACCCTGGCCTGCGCCTACGACGAGTCGTTCTGCGGCTTCGAGACACTCGAGATCGAGCCCGCGATCGTCGACGGCGTGTTCCGGACCATCGAGCGGCTGGCGCCCACGCGCTCGACCTTCCCGATGCGCTGCGCGACCTCCGTCGACGCCGAGCGCTTCCGCAGTCACTTCGTCGGGCGCGTCGCCTAGCCCAGAGACCGCAGCAGCCCCGGCAGCGCGCGCAGGTCGCCGATCGTGAAGTCGGGCCGAAGTGGGCTGCTCGCGTAAGGCGCGCCGCGCTTGCGCAGATACACCGAGCGCACACCCGCGGCGCGCGCGGCCGCCACGTCGGTGCGCAGCTTGTCGCCGACGAAGATGGCGCGCTCGCGCGGAACGCGGAGTGTGTCCAGCACGTGGAGCAGCATGCCGGGGTCGGGCTTGCGCCGGCCGAACTCTGCGGACCAGACGGCGCAGCCGAAGTGGCGCAAGAGACCGGTGCGGCGCAGCACCGCGGCCTCGTGACCGCCGGGGATGGCGTTGTTCGAGACGAGCCCCAGCCGGTAGCGCCGCGCGAGCTGCGCCACGACCTCGCGCGCGTGCGCGTAGGGCGGCGGAGAGGACTCACGCTTGAAGGCGCCGAGCACCAGCGCGCGCACTCGTGGCGTGCAGTCGCGAAACACCTCGTCCAGGTCGGGCTGTCCGCACTCACTCTCGAGCGCGCGGTAGGCGTCGCGCAGCCGGATCGCGAGCCCGGCGACGAGCTTCTCCGGCTCGTCGACCCCCTGCTCGCGCAGCGCGGCCAGAAACCCCGGGTCGCGCCCCGCGCGCTCGTAGCTCTGCAGCTCGGGGAGCAGCACGCCGCCCATGTCGAGCAGCACGGCGAGCAGCCGCTGCGGGGGCATCAGCCGTCCCGTTCGCTCGCGACCGGCAGCAGGCTCGGCGCCGCGGCCTTCCGGCGCACGATCAGGCGCGCGACCCAGATCGAGACCTCGTACAAGAGGCAGAGCGGCACGGAGAGGATCAGCTGACTCGTCGCGTCGGGCGACGGGGTCAGGATCGCGCCGGCGATGAAGGCGATCAGGATCGCGTACTTGCGCTGCGACGCGAGCCACTGCGGCGTGACGACTCCGGCGACCGCGAGCGAGACCAGCACGATCGGCAGCTGGAAGGAGAGCCCGAACGCCAGGTACATCCAGGAGCAGGAGCTGAACACCGCCTCGGTGGTCCAGGCCGTGTGCACGAAGTCCGCCTCGAGCGACACGAAGTAGCCGAACATGACCGGGAACGCGAAGAAGTAGGCGAAGGCACAGCCCAGCACGAACAAGGCCGAGGTCGAGACCACGAAGGGCAGCGCCATGCGCCGCTCGCTCTCGTAGAGGCCAGGCGCGACGAAGGCCCACAGGTGCCACAGGGCGACCGGCATGGCCACGAGGAAGCCCGCGAGGATGGCGGTCTTCAGGTAGGTCATGAAGAGCTCGCTGGGGGACACGGCGATCAGCGTGTGACCCGAGGCGGTCACCGCGTGTACGGCGGGTGCCATCAGGATCGCGAACAGCTCCTTCGCCCAGAAGGTGGCGACGATGGTCGCTACGGCCCAGATCCCGAAGACCCAGATGAGGCGCCACCGCAGCTCCTCGAGGTGATCGAGGATCGGCCGCGGAGTGTCATCCATCGTTTCGCTTCTCGGGCGCGGCATCGGCGGGCGGGCTGGCCGGCGCGGCGGCCGGAGTGACCGACGCGGGCGCCGGGGCCGCGGCGCGCGGCGGAGTCACTGGCGGAGTCTCTTCCAGCGACGCGCTGAGCGTGCGCTGGAACTCCGTCGACGCCTTGCGGAACTCCGCCATGCCTTTCCCGAGTGAGCGCGCGATCTCGGGCAGGCGCTTGGGGCCGAGCACGATGAGCGCCACGACCAGGATGACCAGCAACTCGGGCATTCCGATGCCGAACACGTTGGAACCTCCGAAGGCCCGGAAAGGTAGCGCGTGTCCGAACGATGCGGGCGCGGCACGATGCGGGGTGCTGCCCCGCAGCCACTCTCGGACCTTCCACCCCCCGATGAAGGACCCGGACCGGCGCGGGGCAGCAGCAACCCGCACTGCATTTAGATCAGGTTGCGGGTGCGCATGCAAGCGAATTCGGCGCACATGTCATGCACAGCGCCGCGATCCGTCGACGGAAACGACCTCCAAGTGCTCCTGCACCGCGGACTCGAAACGAATCAGCGTCTCGCGCGCGACGTGGAGCAGCGGTCCGCCGCCGCGGCGCCGGATCCAGAGTCCGTCGGCGCTCTCTGTGAAGTCGATCACGGCGTCGAAATGCTGCACGCCACTGTCGGTCCAGAGCGTGAGTGACCGCTCGAGTCGCCGCATGACCCGAAGTCGCATCGTGGTGCCGATGCAGCGCCGCGCCAGCTCGGCCGCCCGGTCGACATCGCGACACAGCTCGTACGGATCGCCCTCGACGCGCACGCGCGCCGCGCGCAGCATGCGCAGCCAGCGGCCAACACCGGCCACGTATGCCAGCTCGCCGACGGGCTCGAGCGGAATCCGGTCGACGAGCTCCTTCGGCCAGCCGCGCACGGGCGCATAGCGCACGGCGAGCGCGCCCAGCTCGGCGGCGGCGTCGACCACGACGGCGTCGAGTCTCTTCGAAAGTGGACGTAGACCCAACCCACCGACGCTAGCATTCCCGAAGAGCGTGTGGGGCTAGCCGGGGAGCTCGACCAGAATCACGTTGTCCTGCGGCCCGCTGGCGTCGACGGCGAAGGTGCCGCCCGCGCGGGCGACGATCTGGCGCGCCATCACGACTTCGATGAAAGCGTCTTCAGAATCGCCGGTCGGACTCGCGAGCACGTCTTCGGGACTGTGGAAGCGGAGCAGCACGCGATGACCCGACGCGCCCTCGTCGCGCTTGCGGGCCCACGCGCTGCCCAGATACACGTCGCCGCCGCGCGGCACCAGCCGCAGCGCGCGGTCGAGGAGCGCGCCGAACGCGAAGCGAATCTGGGCCTCGTCGGCCACGAGCGGCGGCGCCTCGAAGTCGAGCTCGCGCAGCACCACCAGCTCGCGCGCGCGCGCCTGGGGCTGGCGCGCCTCGAGCTCTGCAGCGAGCGCGGGCGCGAGGTCGAACGGCCGCGGGTTCGGCGGGCCGAAGCGCAGGAAGCGCTCGACCCGCTGCAGCGTCTCGTCGATGCCGCCCAGGTCCTCCTCGACGAGCTGCCGCAGCTCGCGCCGCACCGCCGCGTCGGTGGGCCGCTGCTCGACCAGGCTCGCGTAGGTGCGCACAGCCCGCAGCGGCTTGCGGATCTCGTGCGCGAGCGGCGCGAGCAGCTCGCGTGCCGTGGGCTCGAGGCCGGCGGGCGTCGCGGCGGGCGCGCTGGCGGCCGGGGGCGCAGTGACTCGCTCCGGCAGGGGCGACGGCTCGGGCGGCAGCTCGTCCTCGAGCTCGAAGTCGATCTCGTCGAGCAGCCCTTCGGACTCGGGCACTGACTCGAGCGTGGCGAGCATCAGGTCCTCGTCGCTCGCAGGCTCGGGAGCCGGAGCGGGTGCAAGAGCCTCCGGCTCGAGAATCGGGTCCACGCGATCATCGGGCGGCGTGGGTAGGGTGCCCACGCGATCATCGGGGAGCGTGGGTAGGGTGCCCGCGCGACCGTCAGACGGTGCCGGCTCGGGACTCAGGAGCGGCGCGGGCTCGGCAATGGGCGCTGCTGGCGCCACCGGCGCTGCCGCGGCGCGCGTCGCCAGCACCAGGTCCTCGGGTCGGATCTCGTGTCCGACGGCCACGCCTACGCCGCGGTCGAGCACCTGGTCGAGCTCGGTCAGGTTGCCGGGCCAGGGATAGGACTCGAGCGCGCGCCGCGCCTCGGCGCCGAGTGACTGGCTGCGGCCTTGGCGCTCGCCGGCGGCGCGCAGCGCCGAGCCGATCAGCGCGGGCCGGTCGGCGCGCGCGCGCAGGGGCGGCAGCTCGACCCGCAGCCAGGCCAGCTCGCGCAGCGAGCGCGCGAGCATGCGCGGGTGGATCGCCGCGGCGAGCCAGCGGATCGGCTCGACCGCGAGCGCGCCGCTCGAGCCGAGCAGGTGTGCGAGCTCCTCCTGGAGGGCGCGCGGCGCGCGCTCGAGGCGGGGCAGATACAGGCTGGTGCGGCGGCCCGAGGTGCGCTCCAGCACGGCGCGCTCGAGGCCGCCCGGCGCGACGTCGGCGAGTGACAGAAGCACGAAGTCGTCGCGCGCCGGCTCGGCGAACACGTGCACGTAGCGGGCGAGCAGGCCGCAGCGCGAGCCGGGCTCACCCAGGAACAGCACGGGCCGGTGCGCGTTGCGCGGGTCGACCGCCTGGCGCAGCGCCGGCAGGTCCACGCCCGCGTACTGGCGCTCGACCTCGGCGCGCACCCAGCCCTGGCGCGCGCGCTCGCGCAGGCTCGGCGGCGGCGCGGCCTCGGCCAGGAGCTCGGCGGCGCGCTCGGCGAGTGTCTCCGGGTCGAGCGGAAACTCGACCACGCGCACGCTGCGGTCGTCGAACAGGCGCGCGATCGCGGCCCCGCCCGCGGCCTCGGGCGCGACGTACAGCACCGGCGGCGCTACACGCCGCAGTGTAGGCAGGTCGCGCACGAACGCGAGCAGGCGCTCCAGCACCCCGCGCCCGCCGCCGGTCTCCGTGACTCCGACCAGCACGAGCAGATCGGCGGGCGGCGCGTCCTTGAACGCGCCGCGCTCGGGCGTCCCGAGCCACGTCCCGCCCAGATCCGAGACGTGATGCGCCAGGATCGCCGCGAGCGAGGTCTCCTCGGAGACGATCCAGATCGCAGCCACGCACGCAGTTTACACGAGTCGTAGTGGTGCCCCCTCGCCCGAACGGCGACTTTCCCCACCGGCGGCGCAGGTATACTTGCGCCACATGCGCCGAATCGGACTGGCCCTCATCGCGGCTCTCTCGTTCGCCGTCGCGCCGCGCGCGCGCGCCGAGGATCTCTCGAAGCTCGACCTCAGCGGCGACTGGTACGTGCTCTTGCACTACAAGGACGCCAGCTCCGAGGACAAGTCGATCACCAACTTCAAGGACTTCGGCTGGTCGATCCAACAGGACGCGAACGGACTCCAGGTCGAGGAGTTCCCGTACGTCATGTTCGACGAGGGCACCGAGGAGATCCGGCGCGCCGCGATGCGCGGCCACACGCCCTGGCAGCCCGAGGGCACCGTGCTCTCCGTGCTGAAGGACCACATGGACGTGTCGAGCCGCGCTTCGCGCAAGAAGTCGCTCTCGGGCGACATGGCGTCGGGCATGAAGTCGGGCGCGAGCGGCCCCGGGAAGGCGGGCACGATGAACTTCTCGCGTGACTGGCAGATCACCTGGGCGCCCGCATCGCTCAAGATCGTGGTCACCGACTCACTGGGCGGCGGGAACGCGATGCTGGGCGAGATGGCAGAGGCGTCGGTGTACGACCTGCAAGCGCGGCCGGCGCCGGACGAGCTCACGGGTACTTGGAAGGAGGGCGACAAATCCGGGACCGTGCGCATGATCCGCGCAAAAGAGCATCGGGTGGTGAAGTAGCCGGCGGGGAGCTGGCGGTGCGCGCCGCGCGCGCCGAGGACCACGAGGCCCTGCTCGGGCTCTGGCTCGATCTGATCGAGCACCACCGGCGGCTCGCGCCTGGCGACGCGCCCGCGCCGACCTTGCGCGAGGTGCTCGGCCAGGAGATCCGGCGCGGCCTGTCCCGCGCGCGCTGCCGCGTGTTGGTGGCCGAGCGCGGCGGAGCACCGGTCGGGTTCCTGTTCGCCGAGGTCGAGCCGGGCGGCGGCGCTGCCGACCCCGCTCCGCTGGGCTGGATCCACGAGCTGTGGGTGGTGCCCGCGGAGCGCCGCCGCGGCGTCGCGGGCGCGCTGTGCGCCGAGGCCGACGCCTTCTTCCACGCGCGCGACGTGCGGCGCGTCTCGGTGCGCGTCGAGAGCGCGAACGCCGAGGCCCTGCGCTACTGGAGCCGGCGCGGCTTCGCGGACCGCGCGCGCATCCTCGAGCGCCTGTCTTAGCGGGGCGGTGCTTAACGGCCTCGGCCCGGCCTGCTAACGTGCTCCGCCCCATGCACCCCCTCGCCACCGAGCTCAACGACAAGATCCGCGCCGAGTGTCCCGTCCTGTACGAGCTGCTCTCGCAGCGCGGGCGCGAGCTGTACTTCCCCAAGGGGATCCTCTCGCAGTCCGCCGAGGCCAAGGAGAAGGCGCACCGCTGGAACGCCACGATCGGCGAGGCCACCGAGGGCGATGGCCCGATGGCGCTGGCCTCGGTGCTGGCGCACGTGAAGGACATCTCGCCCACCGACGCCGTGCGCTATGCGCCGGCGCAGGGCCGCGCCGACCTGCGCCAGGCGTGGCGCAAGAAGCAGCTCGAGGAGAACCCTTCGCTGCGCGGCAAGGCGCTGTCCCTGCCGATCGTGACTCACGCGCTGACCCACGGGCTCGCGCTGGTGGGCGACCTGTTCGTCGATCCCGGCGACCGCGTGCTGATCCCCGACATGCTCTGGGACAACTACGCTCTGAACTTCGAGACGCGCCTGGGCGGCCGGGTCGAGACCTTCCCGACCTACGACGGCCCGCGCTTCAACGTGCCCGCCATGCGCGCGGCGCTGCTCTCCGGTCCGGCGAAGTCACTCCTGATCCTGAACTTCCCCAACAACCCGACCGGCTACATGCCCACGCCGGCCGAGGTGGCGGGCATGCGCGAGGCGGTGATCGCCGCGGCCGAGGCGGGCAAGAAGCTGGTGGTGGTCTGCGACGACGCGTACTTCGGGCTGATCTTCTCGCCCGAGGCCAGTCAGGAGTCACCGTTCGGGCTGCTCGCGAACGTGCACCCCAACGTGGTCAGCGTGAAGCTCGACGGCGCGACCAAGGAGCTGTTCGTGTGGGGCCTGCGCTGCGGGTTCCTGACCATCGCGCCGCCGGCGCTGGCGAACCCCGATGCGCTGTTCGCCGCGCTCGAGCGCAAGCTCATGGGCGCGATCCGCGCGAGTATCTCGAACTGCACCTCGCTGTCGCAGGCGATCGTGCTGGCCGCGCTGCGCTCACCCACCCTGCCCGCGGAGCGGCGCGAGAAGTTCGAGATCCTGCGCGCGCGCGCCCGGCGCGTGCGCGAGGTGGTCTACCAGCCCAAGTACGCCCAACACTGGGACGTGTATCCCTTCAACGCGGGCTACTTCATGTGCCTGCGCGTGAAGGGCGTGCCGGCCGAGAAGCTGCGCGTGCACCTGCTCGAGAAGTACGGCGCGGGCGTGATCGCGATGGGCCAGAGCGACATCCGGATCGCCTTCTCGTGTCTCGAGCTGGGCCAGATCGAGCCGCTGTTCGAAGCCATCGCCCAGGCCATCGCCGAGCTGCGCGGCTGATCGAGCTTCGTTCGCCTGCGGCTCACTGCGCGCACCTGACCTGTGATCGCATGGGCACCCCTACCCATGCTCCGGCGCTTGCGGGCCTCGCTCAGGGCGGCCTTCGCTCGGCCTCTTCGAGCTCGCGGGCCAGGTCGCTGCCGGCGGCCAGCAGTGACTCGCAGGTGCCGGGCGCGAAGAGGCTCTGCAGCACCTCGTAGTGCTGGTGCGCGCGCGGATGCGCGAGGTCCGAGGCGTGCGGCAGGTAGCGCAGCCAGCCGTTGCCGATCCCGACCACGAGCCCGAGCCCGAGCGGCGCCACGCGCTCGCGCCAGTCGCGCCCGACCGCCGTGGTGGGCTCGAGCGGCAGCGCCAGCAAGAGCGCCTGCCCGATCGCGAGCAGCTGCACCTCGACCTCGAGCTCGCGCCGCCCGCCGCTGAAGAACGGCGCGGTGCGATCGCGCAGCCAGGTGCGCACGAGCGCAATGCGCTCGCGCGCGGCCTCGACGGGCAGAGCGCGCGCCGACTCGCTCGCGAAGTCGTACAGGGCCGAGGTGCGCGGCAGCTGCGCGAGCGGAACGCCCAGGTGACTCGCGAGCTCCGCCTTGCGCCGCGCGAGCTCTGCCTCGCACTCGGCCTCGGACAGGTGACCCAGGTGCAGCCTCGCCTTCACGCGCGCGCTGCGCGCCACGACGCGCGCTGACTCGAGCTCGGGCCGGGCCTGCGAGAGACTCGCGAGCACCGCGTCGGCGACTTCGCCGCCCAGCACGCGCACCGCTTCGGCGCCCAGACCGACGCTCTGGCCGGGGATCGCCAGGTCCATGAGCCCTCGGGTGCGCGGGTCGACGTCGGCGTGCGCGCCCAGCAGGAAGGGCGCGACGGCGCCGGTCTCGGCCTCGATCCGGCGCGACGCGGCGCCGGGCCAGTCGCCCGATATCTCGAGGCTGTCGTGACCCCGGACCGTGCCGTGGCAGGAATGGCGAAACAAAACCGCAAGCAGTTTGGCCCCGGGAGTTGCGACGCGCAGAGCTTCCAGGCCCGTGTCGACTTCGCCATCGGCGACACGCCGGTTCCGGCCGATGTGCGCCTCGCTGCGCGACCAGGCCAGAGTTGCCGGTTCCCGATGCCGCCACGCCTCCTCGCCAGCCGCGACAATCCCCTCGAAGAGGGCCGCCACGTGCGCCGGCTCGGGACGTGCCGCGTTCCGCTCGCCGACGCCGGTGTCCGGTCCCGAGTGCGTATGGGTACAAGCGACCAGAATGGCTTCTCGTGGCAGACCGGTCCGCGCGGCAATCCGCTCGCGGAGCTCGCCGGCTTGTGCGGAAGTCATCAAGCAAAGCTCCGCGGAGACGACGAGAACGGGGTGACCCGAGTGCGACTCGAGCGAGAGAGCGCGAGCGTGGATCCGATCGGCCACGGCCGTTGCCCGGCCGTTCCGCGCGCCGTAGCCCATGAGGGGCACGCCGAGCGGGGGCGTGATGTCGACCTTGGCCGCGCCTGCCCAGAGCGTCACGTCAGCTCTCCAAGTGCCCGTTTCTCCTGTGACTCCGGTCACAGTCGCCGATTCCGGCCATTGCACTATAGGACGACGCACGCCGGTTGCGGGGACAGCACCGGAACGATGGATCGCATGCGGAGGGGTGTGCGCACATGACCTGGTCTCGAATTGTTGCCGTGGGGCTGCTCGTCTTCGCGGCGAGTCACGCGCGCGCGGGCATTCTCGGCCCGCGGCTGTTCTCGATCGAACCGCTGCCCTCCGGCGACCTGCGCTCCGTGCTGCCGCCCGCTGGCGACGACGGCTTCCTGGCGCCGGAGCTCGACCGCTCGACCGAGCGCGGCCCCGACGCCGACCCGTCACTCACGATCGTGACTGGCCGCGTGCCCAAGAACGGCACGCTGTCGGGCGCGCTGCGCGGCTCGGGCGTGGCGCCCGAGATGGTCGAGACCGTGGCCCGCTCGCTGCGCGGCGTGTTCGACGTGCGCGCCGCCCGCCCCGGTGACTTCTACGCGCTGATCCGCGACTCGTCGGGTCAGCTGCTCTCGTTCGAGTATCAGCGCGGCCGCGCCGAGGTGTACCGCGTCGAGCGCGACAGCTCGGGCAACCTTTTGGCCTCGCACGAGGCCGCGGCGCTCGAGCGGCGAGTGATTCAGCTCGGCGGGGTGGTCAAGCGCTCGCTGTTCGACGCGCTCACCGAGCTGGGCGAGAGCCCGGCGCTGGCGCACGCGTTCACCGACATCTTCGCCTGGGACTTCGACTTCTCGACTCAGACGCGGCCCGGCGACGAGTTCCGCCTGGTGTTCGAGAAGTACTACGACAAGGACGGCTTCGTGCGCTACGGGCGCGTGCAGGCCGCCGAGTACCGCGCCGCACGCAAGGACTTCGTGGCGGTGTGGTTCGAGGACGAGAACGGCGCGGGCGGCTACTACTCGCCCGACGGCAACTCACTCAAGCGCTCGTTCCTCGCCGCGCCGCTCAAGTACTCGCGCATCTCGTCGCGCTACACCATGTCGCGCCTGCACCCGATCCTGCACTCGCGCCGGCCGCACGAGGGCGTCGACTACGCCGCGCCCGTCGGGACGCCGGTCTGGGCCGTCGCCGACGGCGAGGTGGTGTTCGCGGGCTGGTGCGGCGGGTTCGGCCAGACGATCCGGGTGAAGCACCACAACGGCTTCGTGTCGAGCTACGGTCACCTGTCGCGCTTCGCGCGCGGGCTCAGCATCGGCCAGCACGTCGCGCAGAAGCAGCTGATCGGCTTCGTGGGAGCGACGGGCCTGGCGACCGGGCCGCACCTCGACTTCCGCATCGCGCAGAACGGTCACTATCTCGACCCGCTGCGCATGCGCATCGACGCCGGCGAGCCGGTGCCGCCGCGCGCGCGCTCGCGCTTCGCCAAGCTGCGCGAGATGCGCCTCGCCGAGCTGCGCGAGGCCCATCCGGCGATCGTCCTCGACGCGGCGATGTGACTCAAGAGCCCGCTTCCTGGCGGGCGACGATCACCGCGACGATCGCGTCGCCCTCGACGTTCGCCACCGTGCGGAACGTGTCGAGGAAGCGGTCGATCGTCAGCAAAAGACCGACGGACTCTGCCGGCAGGCCCACCGCTTCGAGCACCACGATCATCGTGACCATGCCGGCCGACGGAATGCCGGGCGCGCCGATCGCGGTCGCGATCGCGATGATGAACACCACGATCTGCCCGCCCAGACCCAGGTGGATGCCGTAGAGCGAGGCCACGAACACGGCGGCCACGGCCTCGTAGAGCGCGGTGCCATCGCTGTTCACGGTCGCGCCGAGCGGCAAGACGAAGCTGGCGATCTGGCGCGGCACGCCCAGGTTCTCCTCGACGCAGCGCTGTGACACGGGCAGGGTGGCGGCGCTCGAGCTCGTGGTGAATGCCACCACCAGCGCCTCGCGCAGCCCGCGGACCAGCTCGATCGGTCCCATGCCGCCCAGGAACCAGCACATGGCGGGCAGAGTCACGAACGAGTGGAACACCGTGGCGCCGATCACGACCGCCGAGAACGCAGCGAGATTGTCGACGATCACGCGGAAGCCGACCGTCGCCACGAGGTGCCCGATCAGCGCCAGGATGCCCACCGGCGCGAGCCGCACGAACCAGCCGATGATCTTCATCACCGCGGCCGTGGCGCCGCCGAGCCAGTCGACCACGGGCCGGGCGCTCGGCCCCACCTGCAGGAGCGCCACGCCGAACAGGATCGCGAACACCACCACCGGCAGGATCCGCCCCTCGGCCAGCGCCGCGACCGGCGTCTGCAGGACCTCGGTGAGCGTGGTGAAGAAGAAATCGCCCAGGCTCGGCGGCCCCTGGGGCGGGGCGCTGTGAGACCCCACGGCCTGCTGGAAGAACGCGGTGTTGGCCAGATCGCTGCCGACCCCGGGCTGCACCGCGTTCACCAGCACCAGACCCGTGACCGCGGCGAGCACCATCGTAGCCAGGTACAAGAGGACGGTGCGGGAGCCCAGACGGCCGAGCTCGCGCGCGCCCTCCATGCTGGCCACGCCGTGCGAGATGGAGAGCAGGATCATGGGCGCGATCAACATCTTGAGCAGCCCGATGAACAGCTTGCCCACGTTCTTCATCGCGTCTGCGGTCTCGGGCGCGAGCCAGCCGTCGGCCACCGCGTGCCCGAAGCCGATCCCCAGGAGCGTGCCCGCGAGGATCTGCCAGTTGAGCGACACGCGGCTCGAGAGACCGAACACGAGAAACGCGGCCGCGAACGCCGTCCAGGCCAGTGCAGGGCGCGATGCGGCCAGCGCCGCGGCTGAAGCGGCGAGGGCCGCTGCGATCCCGATCGCCGCCGGAAGCCTCGGCAAAGCGGGCGGAGTATATCCCGGCGATGAAATACACTGCGCAGATGGATACCCAGCGCTTCCGCAAGCTGGCCGAGGAGCTGGCCGCGCGCGAGCCCGATCTGCCGGAGCGGCTGGGTCGCGCGCGCGCGGCTGCGTCGGCGCTGCGCGAGACGGTGCTGCAGGCGGTCGAGGCGTTCCGCAGCCGCGCCGCGGAGCTCGGCGCGCCGCAGCTCCGGAACCTGGAGGTCTCGCCGGTCGAGCCCGACGACAAGCACGTCGACGCGCTGCAGTTCCGGATCTCGCGCGGGCGGCTCGAGCTCTTGTGCGTGGCGATCGCGCGTGGCGACGGGAAGATGCGCGTGGTGGGTCCGTTCAAGCGCGGCAAGCAGGAAGGGCCCTGCGCCGAGGCGGGGCTCGCGGGGCGCGAGATCGAGTCACTGCTCGCGGAGCGCCTCGAAGCGCTGGTGCGCGAGGCCTCCGGGGCTTGAGGGAACGAGTCGTGGTCCGCGTGGGCAGCCGGAACGCGGCGAAGCTCGAGGCGGTTCGCCGCGGGCTCGCGCCCTTCTTCGCGCAGGTCGAGGTGCTGGCCAGCGACGCCGACACGGGCGTGCACGCGCAGCCGCTGGGCTTCGCCGAGATCATCGCGGGCGCGCGCAACCGCGCCCACGCGAGTCACTCGCGGGGCGGCTGCGACCTGGGTGCCGGGCTCGAGGACGGCCTGGTCGCGTTTCCCGAGGTCCCGGGCGGCTGGCTGAACGTGGGCTGTGCCGTGCTGTTCGACGGCAAGCGCGAGGGCTACGGGCTCACCTCGGGCTTCGAGTTCCCACCCGCCTGCACGGGGCCCGCAGTCTCGGCGGCACGCACGCCGATCGGAGACAGCTTCGAGCGGGTGTTCCGCCGTCCGCCCGACCTGCCCGACCCGGGCCCGGGTGCAGGCCCGATCGGTCGACTCACCGGCGGCGCGCTGACCCGCGCCGAGCGCGGTGCGCAGGCAGTCACTTCGGCCTGGCTGCGCTTCCTGCACCCGGACTTGTACGGGGAGAGCATGGGCAGGGTGCCCGTGCGGTCATCGGAGGGGTCGTGAGTCTCACTCGAGAGGATCCGCGCATGGCGCGGCCGGCCGAGGACGTGGAGCAGCTGGTCGAGTATTTCCGCGAGGGCGAGACCGCGCGCGACGACTGGCGCGTGGGCACCGAGCACGAGAAGCTCGGCCTGTACGCGAAGACCCTGCGGCCGGTGCCGTACGACGGCGACAAGGGCATCCGCGCGCTGCTCTCGGCGATCGAGACGCGCCACGGCTGGAAGCCGCTCACCGACGCCAACCTGCTGGTCGGCCTGGAGCGCGACGGCCGCACGATCACGCTCGAGCCGGGCGGGCAGCTCGAGCTCTCGGGCGCGCCGCTCGCGAGCCTGCACGAGACCGAGCGCGAGTTCCGGGAGCATATCGCGCTCGTGAACGGCGTCTCGCGCGAGCTCGGCATCGTGTGGTTGGGTCTCGGCCTGCACCCGCTGGCCGCGGTGAGCGAGCTGCCGCGCATGCCGCGCGAGCGCCACCAGATCATGCGCGAGTATCTGGGCGCGCGAGACACCCTGGGCCTGCACATGATGCACGCGACCGCCGGCGTGCAGGCGAACCTGGACTTTTTCGACGAGGCCGACGCGGCGCGCAAGCTGCGGCTCGGGCTGGCCGCCTCGCCGGTCTCGACCGCGCTGTTCGCCAACTCACCCTTCAGCGAGGGCAAGCCCAACGGCTTCCAGTCGCGCCGCGCCGAGATCTGGCGCCACACCGACAACGACCGCTGGAGTCTCCTGCCGTTCGCGTTCGCGCCCGACTTCGGCGAAGGCACCGCCTACCGCGCCTACACCGAGTGGGCGCTCGACGTGCCCATGTTCCTGATCGTGCGCGACGGCCACAGCCGGCCCGCGCGCGGAGTCACTTTCCGCGCCTTCATGACGCGCGGTCTCGACGGTCAGCGCGCCACGCTCGCCGACTGGGTCGTGCACCTGACCACGGTGTTTCCCGAGGTGCGCATGAAGCGCGTGATCGAGACGCGCGGCGTCGACGCGGTGCCGGGCGACCTGGTGTGCGCGGTGCCCGCCTTCTGGAAGGGCCTCTTCTACGACGACCAGGCGCTCGAGGCCGGCCTGTCCCGGCTCGCTGCCTGGAGTCACGCCGAGGTCGACGCCCTGCACGCCGCGGTGGCACGCGAGGGCCTGCAGGCGAAGGCGCCCGACGGGCCGCTGCTGGCCGTCGCGCGCGAGCTGGTCGAGCTCTCGCGCCAGGGCCTGCGGCGCCAGGCCCTCCGGAACGAGCGGGGAGAAGACGAGTCGATCTATCTCGAGCCGCTGGCCCGCATCCTGGACCGCGGCACCAGCCCTGCCGCCCACCTGCTCCAGTCCTGGAACGGCAGCCTCGCCCGCGTCGTGGACGCCGTGAAGTACTAGCCCGGGCCCATGCCCGCAACTTCCCTGCAACTAGTCGGTTGACCGGCGAGAAGCGCGTCCGATAGGCTACGCGCCGATTCACGGGAGGAACCCCTCGATGCACCGCTATTTCGCGATCGTTTTTGCCGCCGTCCTCGCAGTGGGCGTGGGGATCGCGGGCTCCGCCAAGGCGCAGAGCCAGGCCGAATTCAAGCGCGAGCTGAAGGCCATGCAGAGCCTCTACAAAGAGCCCGGCCTGATGGAAGTCACTGTGAAGTCGATGCGCGGCATGATGATGCTGACCGGCAACACCGCGACCGACGAGCAGAGCAAGAAGGCCGAAGAGATCATCAAGAACATGCGCGGCGTGAAAGAAGTCCGGAACCGCATCCGCGTGGGCAAGGTCGACGACTGCTCGACCGCCAAGGACGCCGAGCTGATGGCCAAGGTCGACAAGGAGATCGAGAACGACGAGGAGCTCGCCCAAGCGCGGCGCAAGCTCGACATCTCGGTCAAGGACCGGAACATCGTCCTGAAGGGCAGCCTGAAGGACTACTCGCAGGCCGGGTCGCTCGTGAACATGGTCAAGCGGGTGCCCTGCTTCAACTCGATGAACTTCGACGACCTCGAGTACAACTGATCTCCGCCCCTGGCGGGGCGTGCTTCCGGCCGCGGCTCCTCTCCGGAGGGGTCGCGGCCGCTGCTTTTCCGGGTTGACCGCGGGCCGGGTGGGTCTAGCGTTGGCGGCACGGTGAGCGAAGCCAAGAAGACCGCAATCGAGATCGGTGGGGAGCGCCTCGAGGTCCCCACTCAGGTTCCCCTGCTGCCGGTGCGGAACACGGTGGTGTTCCCCGGAGTGACTCTGCCCTTGTCGGTCGGCCGCGCCGCGTCGCTGGCCGCCGTGCAGGCGGCGGCGCGCATGGGCGGCTTCCTGGTCGTGGCGACCCAGCGCGCGCCCGAGACGGAGACGCCGCGCCTCGAAGACCTGTACCCCGTCGGCACCCTGACCAAGATCGTGCACCTGGCCGAGACCGGCTCGGGCATCTCGGTCGCGGTGGTGGGCCTGGCGCGCGTGCGCCTGCTCGCGATCGACGAGGTCAGCGGGCACGCGGAGGTCGAGACGGAGATCCTGCCGGACCTGCTCGACCGCACGCCCGAGGCCGAGGCCGCGCGGCGCACGGTCCAGAGACTCGGCAAGGAGCTGGTGTCGCTGCGCGACGACATTCCCGACGAGGCCGCGCAGATCCTGGACCGCTTCGACGACCCCGCGCGGCTGGCCGACGTGATCGCCTTCAACGGCACCATGCCGCTGCCCGAGAAGATCGAGCTGCTCTCGCAGCAGGACGTGCTCGCGCGCCTGCGCACGCTCATGCGCTACCTGATGCGCGAGATCCGCATCGCGCAGGTCTCGAAGGATTTCGCGGAACGCGCCGCGGGCGAGATCGGCGAGGACGAGCGCCGCAAGCTCCTGCGCGAGCAGCTGCGCAAGATCCGCGCGGAGCTGGGCGAGAACGACGAGCAGGGCACCGAAGGCGACGAGCTGCGCGACCGGCTCGAGAAGGCCGACCTGCCGTCCGAGGCGCGCGAGGTGGCCGAGCGCGAGGTGGGCCGGATCTCGGGCATGCCGACTCACTCACCCGAGCGCTCGGTGGCGCGCACCTACGTCGAGTGGCTGCTCGACCTGCCCTGGAAGACGCAGACCGAGGACAACCTAGACCTGGCGCACGCGCGCCGCATCCTCGACGAGGACCACTACGACCTCGAGAAGGTGAAGGAGCGCATCCTCGAGTATCTCGCGGTGCGCAAGCTGGTCGCCGACCCGAAGGGCCCCATTCTGTGCTTCCTCGGTCCCCCGGGCGTCGGCAAGACGTCGCTCGGCAAATCGATCGCCCGCGCCATGGGCCGCAAGTTCGTGCGCGCGTCGCTGGGCGGCGTGCGCGACGAGGCCGAGATCCGCGGCCACCGGCGCACCTACGTGGGCGCGCTGCCGGGCCGCATCCTGCAGTCACTCAAGAGCGCGGGCACGCGCAATCCGGTGTTCATCCTCGACGAGATCGACAAGGTCGGCATGGACTACCGCGGCGATCCGTCGTCGGCGCTGCTCGAAGTGCTCGACCCGGAGCAGAACTCGAGCTTCAGCGACCACTACGTCGAGATCCCTTACGACCTGTCGAAGGTGCTGTTCATCGCGACGGCCAACCGCGCCGACACGATCCCCGCGCCGCTGCTCGACCGCATGGAGATCATCGAGCTCCCGGGCTACACGGCGCGCGAGAAGCTGCGCATCGGGCGCGATCACCTCTTGCCGCGCCAGCTCGCCGAGCACGGGCTCACGAGTGAGTCGTTGAAGCTCAGTGACGACGTGCTGCTGCGCGTGGTCGAGGGCTACACGCGCGAGGCGGGCGTGCGCAGCTTCGAACGCATGATCGCATCGCTGGTGCGCAAAGCCGCGCTGAAGGTGGCCGAGGGCGCAGCCAGCGAGACCGTGACCGCAGACGACCTGGGCAAGCTGCTCGGTCCGGCGCGTTTCTCGCCGGAGGTGGCCGAGCACAACGAGCGCCCGGGCGTCGCGACGGGCATGGTCTGGACGCCGATCGGCGGCGACCTCGTGTTCGTCGAGGCCGCGCGCATGGAGGGCAAGCCCGAGCTGCAGCTCACCGGCCAGATGGGCGACGTGATGCGCGAGTCGGCCGAGGCCGCGCTCTCCTACGTGCGCACCAACGCCGAGGCGCTCGGCATTCCACCCGACGCGTTCGAGAAGAGCCGCATCCACGTGCACGTGCCTGCGGGCGGTCAGCCCAAGGACGGCCCGTCGGCGGGAGTCACCATGGTCGTGTCACTGGCGAGCCTGCTCACCGGCAAGCCGGTGCGGGACGACGTCGCGATGACCGGCGAGATCACCCTGCGCGGCCAGGTGCTGCCCGTGGGCGGCATCAAGGGCAA
>DATKAO010000132.1 GCA_035498015.1 Myxococcota bacterium | reverse complement strand
CCCCCCGGATGGTCCAGGCCCCTTCCCTTTAACGCGCTACCGTCGGGGCGATGCGGCTCCTGCCCGGCGCGGAATACTTCCGAGTCACCGAGCTCCCGGCCTACGAGCCGGAGGGCGCGGGCGAGCACCTGTGGCTGCTGGTCGAGAAAGAGCAGCTCAACACCGACGACGTGATCGACGCGCTGGCGCGCGCCGCGCGGCGACCGCGGAGAGACGTGGGCTACGCGGGCCGCAAGGACCGCAATGCGGTCGCGCGCCAGTGGTTCAGCGTACGGCTGGGCGACGAGAAATCACTCGCCGAGCTGAAAGCTCCGGGCGGGCGGCTCGAGGTCGTGTCGGTCTCGCGCCACCGCAACAAGCTCCGGCTGGGTCACTTGCAGGGCAACCGCTTCCGGCTGGGGCTGGGCGACGTCGAGCCGGCAGGCCGCACGGCGCTGTGCGAGTCACTCGAGCGCCTGGCGCACGCGGGACTCGAGAACCGCTTCGGCGCGCAGCGCTTCGGCTCGGGCGAGCTGAACCTCGCGCTCGCGCGAGCCTGGGCCGCCGGCGATCTCGCGCGTACCGCGGCACTGTGCGTCGACTCGGGCGGCGCCTGGCGCGCGGGTGAGCCGCTCCCGTCCGAGTACCGCCCGGGGCTGTTCGGCCGCGTGGTCGGCGCGCTGCGGCGCGCGCCCGAGGACCCGGCCGGCGCGCTGCGCGCGGCGGGTCCGTCGTTCCGCAAGCTCGTGGCGTCGGCCGCGCAGAGCGCGGTGTTCAACGCCGTGCTCGAGGCCCGGCGCGCCACTGGACTCACTCATGCGCTGCGCGCCGGCGACGTCGCGCGCCGGCGCGGCGGCGGCCTCTTCCGCTGCACGGCCGCCGACGCCGCCGACGCCAGCCGGCGCGCGGCGCCCGGCCTGCTCGAGGTGCTCGCGACCGGCCCGCTGCCCGGCCCCGACATGTACGCTCCGTCGGCCGAGGTGACTCGTGAGGAGCGCGCCTGGAGCGCCGCCACCGGCTTCGACTGGGAGGCGTTCGCGGGCGAGTCGCCGCTCGCGAGCCCCGGCGACCGGCGCGAGCTGGTGGTGCCGTTCCTCGAGCCTCCGCGCCTCGACGAGCCCGAGCCCGCGGGAGTCACCTGGCTCGAGTTCGCGCTGCCGCCCGGCTCCTTCGCGACCGAGCTGCTCGATCAGTGCGGCGTCGCCGGCCGAAGCCCGACGAGGCCTATGATGCGAGACACATGAGCTCGCCGCCGACGCTCTCGATCGCGTTCGCGCGCCACCTGGCGGCAGCGCACGAGGCCCTGCACGTGGAGGGCATGCGCGCGGCCGCCGCGCTCGAGGGCAACCCGTTCGAGATCGAGGTGCGCCGCTTCGGCCGCGCCACGGCCACCATCGCGCGCAAGGTGCCGCTGGTCGAGTGGTACAACCGCGTGGTCGGGCTCGAGCAGCAAGATGCGCGGCAGATCCGCGAGCTGCTCGCGTTCTACCGCGCGCACGGCATCCGCGGCCGCTTCGAGATCGGCCCGGCAGAACTGACTTCGGCGCTGGCGGTCGCGCTCGCCTCGGAGCGGGTGGGTCTGGAGCGCTTCGAGTGCACGCTGTTCGCGCCGATCGAGGCGCGCATCGCCCCGCCGCCCGGCGCACTCGAGGTGCGCCCGTCGCCGCTCGACGAGCTCGAGCGCTATCTCGAGCTCTGGGCCCGCGGCTTCGGCCTGCCCGACTTTCTGTGGGACGACGTCCTGCGCATCCGCGCGGCCTGGTTCACGGTGCCCGGCATCCAGCGCTACGTGGCGCTCGACGCCGGCGTGCCGGTCGCGTGCGCGGCGCTCTACGTGCACGGAGACGTCGCATATCTGTGTATGTCGGCCACGCTGCCCGAGGCGCGCGGCCGGGGCGCCCAGAGCGCGCTGATCGCGCGGCGCTGGCGCGACGCCGCGGAGCGCGGCTGCCGCACGGTGATCACCCAGACGGCCTACGGGGGCACGAGTCAGAACAACATGGAGCGCGCCGGCATGCGGCTGGCCCATACGTTCGGCATCTGGCTCGACTACGGCCTCCCGTTCTAGAATCGCGCCGCTCGATTCGTTGGGGGGCGGGAATTGCGGAGGTTCTGGCTGGTGGCAGCGGCGCTCGCGCCCGCCCTCGCGGCGTTGGCCTCTTCGACCGGGCCGCAGCCCGGCACCACCGGCGTGCCCCAGGGCGGCGGCTTCCCGGCCGAGCCGGTCTGCACCGCCTGTCACACCGGCTTCCCCGTGAACTCCGACGGCCGCGACCGGCTGCAGCTCATGGGCGTGCCCAAGCGCTACGTGCCCGGCCAGCGCTACACGCTGACCGTGGCCCTGCACCACCCCGACGCCGAGCGCACGCGCTGGGGCTTCCAGCTCACCGCCATCGCCGCCAAGACCTGGAAGGGCGCGGGTGAGTTCGTGATCACCGACTCGCCCAACACCGAGGTGATCCACGGGGTCATGGCGAACCGCGACTACGTGAGTCACTCGTACTACGGGACCGGGGTCGGCGAGGCCGGCGGGCGGCAGTGGAGCTTCGACTGGATCGCGCCGCCCGCCGCGACCGGCCGCGTGGCCTTCTACGGGGCGGGCAACGCGGCCAACGCCGACGGCTCGAAAGAGGGCGACCGCATCTACAGCTCTTCGCCGGCGCCGCTGGCGGTCACCGCACCCGCGGGAGGGAAGTCGAAGTGAAGTTCTGGCAGGCCGTTTCCTTCAGCGAGCCCGAGCAGCTGGTCGACATCGCGCGCATCGCGGAGCAGCTCGGCTTCGAGGGCATCCTGGTCTCGGACCACCTGTTCCACCCGGAGAAGATCGCCTCGAAGTATCCATATACACAGGATGGTGTACCCGGGTTCCACGCCGAGACTCCCTGGCCCGAGCCGTTCTCGGTGGTGGCGGCGATGGCGGCAGTCACTTCGCGCATCCGCTTCGCGACCATGGTCTACATCCTGCCGCTGCGTCACCCGATCCCGGTCGCGAAGGCGTGCGCCACCCTCGACGTGCTCTGCCACGGGCGCTTCGTGCTGGGCACGGGCGCCGGCTGGATGAAGGAGGAGTTCGACCAGCTCGGCGTCGACTTCGCGACGCGCGGCGCGCGCTACGACGAGTCGATCGGCGCGCTGCGCGCGCTCTGGAAGCCGGGCATGGCCGAGCACCACGGCCGCTTCTTCGACATCCCGCGCCTGCAGATGAGCCCGGCCCCGAGCCGGCCGGTCCCCATCTATGTGGGCGGCAACAGCCCGGCCGCGCTGCGCCGCACCGCGCGGCTGGGCGACGGCTGGCTGGGCACCGGCACCGACCCCGCCCAAGCCGAGCGCGATCTGGCCGAGATCGCGCGGCTGCGCGCCGAGGCCGGCCGCGCGCGCGAGCCGTTCGAGGCGATCGTGCCGCTGACCGTCCCGCCCGACGCCGACGTACTGCGCCGGCTCCAGGACCGCGGCGCGCACGGCACCGTCAGCTACCCCTTCTTGTACGCGCTGGGCCCGACCTCGAGCCTGGACCAGAAGCGCCGCTACCTCGAGGGCTATGCCGAGACGGTGATCCGGAAGCTGCGCTAGCCCGCGGAGTAAAATGGCGGCATGGCGAACACCGTGCTCCAGGGGCAGTGCGACGCGCGCTTCAAGCGCGTGCGCGAGGTCTTCGAGGCTTCCTTCGCGAGCGGGGCCGAGCTCGGCGCGGGGCTGACGATCTATCTCGAGGGCCGGCCCGTGCTCGACCTGTGGGGCGGCTTCACCGACGAGTCCAAGGCCCGCCCGTGGCAGCGTGACACGCTCGCGAACGTGTACTCGACCACGAAGGGCATCACGGCGCTGTGCGCGCACCAGCTGATCGAGCGCGGTGAGATCGAGCTCGACGCGCCGGTCGCGCGCTACTGGCCCGAGTTCGCGCGCGCCGGCAAGGAGACCCTGCCCGTGCGCTTCCTGCTGAGTCACCAGGCAGGCCTCGCGGGCATCGCCGAGCCGCTCCAGGCGACCGACCTGTTCGACTGGAAGCGCATGACCGGCGCGCTCGAGGCGCAGGCGCCGTGGTGGAAGCCGGGAACGGCGCACGGCTACCACGCGCTGACCTACGGCTGGCTGGTGGGCGAGGTGATCCGGCGAGTCACTGGCATGAGCGTGGGCCGCTACGTGCGCGAGCACGTCGCGGCGCCGCTCGGCGCGGAGTTCTGGATCGGGCTGCCCGAGGAGCTCGACGCGCGCACGGCGAGCCTCGTGCAGGGGCCGATCGCGACCGGCGGTCCCAACCTGATGGAGCTCGTGGCACAGGACCCCAATGGGCTGGTCGCCAAGGTGTTCGGCAATCCGCCGATCTTCGCGCTGTCTCCGAACTCGCGCGAATGGCGCGCGGCCGAGCTGCCCGCGGCGAACGGACACACCACCGCCCACGCGCTCGCGCGCATCTACGGAGCGCTCGGCAACGGCGGCGAGCTCGACGGCACGCGTGTGCTCGGGCGCGCCGCGATCGACGCGGCGCGCGTGCAGCAGGCCTACGGGCGCGACCTGGTGCTGCCGCTCGTGACCAAGACCGCGCTCGGCTTCATGCTCGGCCCGCCCGAAGAGCCGCTGGGCCCCAACCCTCGCTCGTTCGGACACGGCGGCGCCGGCGGCTCGCTCGGCATGGCCGACCCCGAGGCGAAGCTCGGCTTCGGCTACGTGATGAACCTGATGCACACGGGGGTCTGGCTCGTCGATCCGCGGCCGCACGCGCTGCTCGACGCGCTCTACTCTTGTCTGTGAGTGACTCCGGGCCCGACGCCCGCATGATCCCGATCGGCCGCTTCGCGCAGCTCGCGGGCTTCACCGTGCGCGCGCTGCGCCACTACGAAAGTCAGGGCTTGTTGCTGCCCGCGCGCGTCGACCGCGAGAGCGGCTACCGCTACTACCGCCCGGAGCAGCTGCCCGACGCGCTGCGCGTGCGGCTGCTGCGCGCGCTCGAGATGCCGCTGGCCGAGGTGGTCGAGGTGATGCGCGCACCCGACGGGCCCGAAGCGATCGCGAAGATCCGCGCGCACCGCGCGCGCGTGGCGGAACGCGTTCGCGACGTCGAGAAGCTGCTCGAGCGCGTCGACGAGTGGCTCGACGGCGCGCCGCAGGAGCTCGAGGCGCCGACCTCCGCTTTCGACGACGCGCCGCACGGCGCCGCCGATCCGCACCGAGTGAACGAGAACCTTGCTCGCACGTTCCTCGGCTTGTTCGGTCCCGGCGACGAGCGCTGAGTAAACGCGTTCTCCCCGGCATAGTGACTCGAATCACGCAACGCGCGTGAGCAGAGTCACGGCGGGCACGATCTAGACGGCCGAACCTGCTCCCCGTTCCGCATCGCTCGGGGGGCCGTTGATGTTGCTGCTGCGGTTGCTGTTGGGGTGGGTCTATCTCTGTCTTGGATTCGGATTGCTCGCGCTCCCGGCGGAGTCCCGAGCCGATGCGGTACTACTCCGCTTCAAGCCGCCGCCGCAGAGCGTGCGCGGCTACAACTTGTATCTCGCCACCGCCACCAGCGGTGCGATCACCAGCCCCGCGGTCGACATCGGCGCGCGCACGGCCGACTCGACCGGAGTGGCGAGTTACTCGATCGGGAATCTCGACCCGACGCAGTCCTACGTGGTCGAGCTGACCGCGTACGATTCCAGCGGCGTCGAGTCGCGCCGCTCGAACCGGCTGACGCTGGCGGCCCGCACGGAGGTCCTGGGCGCGCCGCTGTGGCAGTCGAACTTCAGCCAGTACGCGCCGGGCGTGCACGTGCCCGGCTTCACCGATCTGCGCGGAGACACGGTGACCACGTCGGGCACGAACATCTTCAGCGTGTTGTACCTGGGCGACGGCAGCATCGCCTACTTCAGCGGCTCCGACATCGGAGTGGTCGCGAGTCAGTATACGGGCGCAAGCGCGGCGGGCTGGGGCTCGTACGAGATCTCCGGGCGCATGCGCATGGACCGGCCCCAAGGCCGCGCCGGTATCGGCGCGCGCGTGCAGTCCGGCGCCTATTTCCTGCTCGGAACGGCCACGAACGGTGCCTGGGCGCTCGGCGGCTGGAATGAGCCGGCCCTCACGTGCCGGGTGGGCGCTGCGCTGGGAGTGACCGCCGCCGCCCGCAGCTGGTACTCGTTCAAATACCGGGTGACCCGGGCTTCCGGACTCACGCGACTGCGGGCGAAGGTGTGGCTGCAGAGCAGCGCGGAGCCCACGTCCTGGCAGTCCGACTGCTGGACTAGCAGCCCGGTCACCAGCGACTCCGGGTCGTTCGAGCTCATTCGCACTGGTGCCGGTGGCGTGTACTGGGCCGATCTGGTGGTCACCGCCGTGAGCGGAACGATCGCGCCCATTCCGCCGCAGTGAGTCCGCGGATCAGAACCGGGGCGAGTTCGTGCGCGCCGCCACGCCCCCGTCGGCGACGATCGCGGCGCCGTGCACGTACGAGGCTTCGTCGGAGGCGAGGAAGAGCGCCACGGCGGCCATCTCCTCGGGCTTGCCGAGCCGGCCGCACGGGATCTGACGCTCCCAAGCCGCGCGTCCGCCGGTGGCTTCGACCGCGGCGAGCAGCGGCGGCGTCTCGATCGGGCCGGGCAGGATGGTGTTGATGCGCACGCCGCGCGCGGCGTTCTCGACCGCTGCGGTCTTGGTCAGGTTCACGATCGCGGCCTTGGCCGCGCCGTAGGCTCCGAGCCCGGGCTCGCCCGCCACCGCGGCACCCGAAGAGATGTTGATGATCGCGCCGCCGCCCTGCGCGGCCATCACCGGCAGCGCGGCGCGCATGCCGAAGAACACGCCGTCGAGCGTGACCGACTGGGTGCGGCGCCAGTCCTCGTCGCGCAGCGTCTCGAGCGCGCCGGGCAGGACCGCGGCGGCGTTGTTCACCAGCACGTCGAGCCGGCCGAACTCCGAGAGAGCGAAGCGCACCGCGGCCTCGACCCGGCGCGCGTCCGACACGTCGGCGGGAAAGGCGCGCGCGCGGCCGCCCGCGCCCTCGATCTCCTTCGCGACGCGCTCGGCCGAATCCGCGACCAGGTCGTTCACGACCACGGCCGCGCCCTCGGCGGCGAAGCGCACGGCGATCGCGCGACCGATCCCCGAGCCCGCACCCGTCACCAACGCGACTTTGCCCCGCAGGCGTTCGCCCACCTTGTCAGCCCCTCCTGAAACGTGTTCTAATTTTCTACCCGGACGCCGGCGAAGTCCAGGAGGGATGCCATGGCCCGTTTCCCGTTCGGTTTCGCGAACAGCTGGTATCTGATGCTGTACTCGGACGAGCTCGCGAAGGGCGAGGTCCGGGCGCTCTCGTATCTCGGGCGCGAGCTGGTCGCGTTCCGGGGCGAGGACGGCAAGGCGCACGTGCTCGACGCGTACTGCCCGCACCTGGGCGCGCACCTGGGCAAGGGCGGCAAGGTGATCGGCGCCGACCTGCAGTGTCCCTTCCACGCCTGGAAGTTCAACGGCGAGGGCAAGTGCGTCTCGGTGCCCTACGCGAACAAGATCCCGGCCAAGGCCGAGACCCGCTCCTGGCCGGTGAGTGAGGTCAACGGCGCCATCTTCATCTGGTACCACGAAGACGGGAAGCCGCCCGACTTCGAGGTCCCGCGGCTCGCGCAGTGGGGTGACTCGGGCTGGACGCGCACCTGGCAGAAGTACGAGTGGGTGGTGCGCACCTGCCCGCAGGACATCATGGAGAACGCCATCGACTGGCCGCACTTCCACAGCGTGCACAAGATGGACATGCCGCCCGAGAAGAGTCACAAGTTCGACGGCAAGATGTTTTTCTGGAACATCGGCACGACCAAGCAGGTGTCCACCATGGAAGGGGTGAGCGACAACCTGTACATGGAGGCCCAGAACTGGGGCCTCGGTTACAACTTCCTGACTTACACCGGAATGTTCACCACGGTGATCTCGACCGGACTCACTCCGCTCGACGCCGAGCGCACTCACTTCCGCACCGCGATCATCGGCAAGAAGGACGGCCGCAGCGAGGAGGAGACGCTGCAGCTGCTCAAGGCCTACATGGACGACCAGTCCAACGCGATCACGCAGGACTTCGAGATCTGGGAGAACAAGCGCTTCCGCGCCAAGCCGATGCTGTGCGACGGCGACGGACCGATCGCGGAATTCCGGCGCTGGTGCCGGCAGTTCTACTCCAAGGACTGGGCGGAGGCGGAGTAACTCCGCTCCGACACGCGCATGCCCCCCGTCTCGCGCCGCGAATTCCTGAAGCTTGCGGGCGCCGCGGGCGCGGCCCTCTCGGCCACCGGCGGGGCGCTGACCGTCTCGGCCGCCGACTCACCCGCCTTCGACGTGGAGTGCGACGTCGCCGTGGTGGGCAGCGGCGCCGCCGGGGCGACCGCGGCGCTCTACGCCGCCGAGGCCGGCGCCCAGGTCGTGGTGCTCGAGAAGGCGCCGCTGGTGGGCGGCACGACCGCCAAGTCGGGCGGCGTGTACTGGATTCCGAATCATCCGATCGAGCGCGCCAAGGGCCTGAAGGAGCCGCGCGACGCGACCCTGCGCGCGATGTGCCGCGCCTCGTATCCGCTGCTCTACGCGGCGGACCAGCCGCGCTACGGCCTGCCGCAGAACGAGTACGACCTGATCGAGACCTTCTACGACCGCGGCGCCGACGCGGTGGTGGGGCTCGAGAAGATGGGCGCGCTGGTCTCGTTCGGCGCCGACTCACTGGCCGGGCCCATGCCCGACTACTTCGAGCCGCCCGACGCGACCAAGATCGTCGACCGCAGATACTGGGCGAAGAAGCCCGATGGCTCGTTCGGGCTGGGCGACGAGATGGTGCGCCAGCTGCGCGCGGGGCTCGAGGCGCGCAAGGTGCCGGTGAAGACGGGTCACCGTGCGACGCGCGCGCTCGTGAACGCGAAGCGCGAGGTCGTGGGCCTCGAGGTCCAGCCGCAGAAGGGCAGCCCCCTGCGCGTGCGCGCGCGCAAGGGAGTGGTGTTCGCGAGCGGGGGGTTCACGCACGACGCCGAGCTGGTGCGGCGCTTCCAGCCCGGGCCGGTGTTCGGCGGCTGCGCGGTGCCGACGAACGAGGGCGATTTCGTGCGCATCGCCGAGTCACTCGGCGCGAAGCTCGGCAACATGCCGAGCGCCTGGCGCGCGCAGATCGTGCTCGAGCAGGCGCTGCAGTTCTCCTCGACGCCCGACGACGTGTTCATGCCGCCGGGCGACAGCATGGTGCTGGTGAACCGGCTGGGCCGGCGCGTGGTCGACGAGAAGTCGAACTACAACGAGCGCACGCGCGCCCACTACCAGTGGGACCCGGTGCGTCACGAGTGGATCAACCTGCTTTTGTTCATGGTCTACGACCAGCGCAGCGCCGAGCTGTTCGCCGGCCGCTTCCCGCTGCCCGCCGCGGGCATGTCGGCGCCCTACGTGGTCCAGGCGGCGAACCGGGCCGCGCTGGTCAAGGCGCTCGACGAACGGCTCGCGCGGCTCGCGCCGCGGACCGGCGGCGTGCGGCTCGACGCGGCCTTCGGCGAGTCACTCGGCGCGACCCTGAAGCAGTTCAATGCCGACGCCGAGCGCGGCGTCGACCGCGAGTTCCAGCGCGGCGCCAGCGTCTACGACCGCGAGTGGCACACCAAGATCTGGTCGTTCGCGAACCCCGGCACGAAGCACAAGCTGCCGGCCAAGAACCTCACCCTGTATCCGATCTCCGAGGCCGGGCCGCTGTACGCGATCATCCTCGCGCCCGGCACGCTCGACACGAACGGCGGCCCGGAGATCGACAAGAGCGCGCGCGTGCTCGACGCGCTGGGCCAGCCGATCGCGGGCCTGTTCGGCGCGGGCAACTGCGTGGCCTCGCCGACCGGTCCCTACTACTACGCGGGCGGGGGCACGCTCGGCCCGGCAGTGACTTTCGGCTTCATCGCGGGCGAGGCGGCGGCGCGCGAGCCGGTGAAGGAGCTGGCATGAGCCGCTGCCAGCTCGCGCGGCGCGAACGGCTCGGCCGGGGTGGCGGCACCGTGGTGGCGCTGCACGCCGACGGCGCCGATGCCGGCGAGCTGTGGGCGCTGGCGCACGCGCTGGGCCGCGACGCCGTCGCGCCGCAGGCGCCGCGCGCGCGCGACCCGTTCCACGCCAGCGCCGCGCCCGAGGACCCGCGCTGGCGTGCATACGCGGGTCACTCCTGGTTCCGGAGCGACGACGCGGGGCGGCCGGAGCCCGCGAGCTTCGGCGACAGTCTGGCGCAGCTCGAGTCACTCGTGGCCGAGCTCGAGCCGCCGGTGTTCCTGGTCGGTCACCGCGAGGGCGCGACGCTGGCGCTGGGCGCAGCGCTCGCGTTTCCCGAGCGGATCGCGGGGGTCATCGCGCTCGACGGCCCGCGCCCCGACATCCCCGGCTGGAGCGACGCGATCGAGTTCCCGCCCGACCTTCCCGTCTTCGAGTTAGGAGCAGAATCATGGCGAGCGAAGCCAAGAAGCTGATCAAGACCTATTTCAAGCGCATCCAGACCGGCGACCCGAAGCTGCCGGACCTGCTGGCCGACGACGTGACCTGGTGGGTGCCGCCCGGCTCGGACATGGCGGGCACTTACGAGGGCAAGGCCAAGGTGCTCGAGCTCATGGGCAGCGGCATCGGCCTGTACGACCAGACGGTCCCCATGCGGATCGACGTGCAGGAGATGGTCGCCGAGGGCAACACGGTGTGCGTGCAGTTCGTGCTCAGCGCGAAGACCGCCAAGGGCCGTGACTACCGCAATCACTACCACTTCGTGTTCAAGACGCGGCGCGGGAAGATCACGGCGGTGAAAGAGTACGTCGACACCAAGTACGCCCACGACGTGTTGTTCACATGAAGAACTCCTGGATCCACCTGGCCAAGGGCGTCACTCCGAAGCAGGCGCACGTGGCCGTGCCCAAGGGCCTGAAGGAGGAGGAGCTGGGCCGCGGCGGCTTCCACGGCCGCGTGGCCAACCTGTACCGGCTGAACGAGCCGACCGGCTGGGTGCGCGTGGAGGGTGACTTCGCGCCCGGCGACGTCGACGGCGAGCGCGTCGACACCACCGACCGCACGAACCCGCGCGGCGCGCCCACGCGGCTGTTCTGGAACGACGACCTGACCGTCTCGGTGAGCCGGCGCAGCGAGGCCATGCCCTGGTTCGCGCGCAACGCCGACGCCGACGAGCTGTACTTCGTGCACCGCGGCGAGGGCACGTTCGAGACCGAGTTCGGCCCGCTCGAGTTCCGCCCCGGCGACTACGTGGTGCTGCCCAAGGGAGTCACCCACCGCGTCGTCCCGGTGAGCCGCGACAACTACTTCCTGCGGCTCGAGTCACGCGGCGAGATCGGCCTGATCGAGCACCCGAACCTGGGCCGGCACAATCCCTACGACCCCGAGGTCATCGCCGTGCCCGAGCCCAAGGCCATGCAGGGCGACGGCCGCCCCGAGTACGAGGTGCGCGTGAAGCGCGACGGGCGAGTCACCGCGTTCTTCTTCGACCAGCACCCGATCGACGTGGTCGGCTGGAAGGGCGACCTGTTCCCGTTCCGCTTCCACAACACCGACTTCCGCCCGGTGACCGCCGACCGCAACCACGTGCCGCCCTCGGCCTTCGGGCTGGTCTGCGCGGAGGGCTGGGTGCTGTGCAACTTCGTGCCCAGCCCGATGCAGCGCGACCGCGAGGCCGCGCGTCTGCCCTACTACCACCGCAACGTCGACTTCGACGAGATCGGCTTCCTGCACGGCGGCAGCATCGCGGGCCAGCCGATGGAGGGCACCACGATCATGTGGCACCCGCGCGGGGCGGTGCACGGCCCCGGCGAGGCGGCGCGCGCCATGGCCGAGCAGTTCTGGAGCGAGATCGGCACGAACGACATCCAGGCCGTGAACGTAGACTGCGTGCGGCCGCTGTCGGTGGCGCCCGAGGCGATGGCCGCCAAGCGCGACCACGTCCAGCTCACCGTACGCAAGGATGCGACCTGACATGGCGTTCCCGCAGCTCGCGAGATATCCCGCCGCCGGCCCGAGTCTCTGGTCGTTCGAGCGGCTGCCCGACGGCGTGCGCATCGAGCCCATGCCGATCCTGGCGCAAGACGGCGGCGAGTCACACGGCACGCTGTTCGCGAAGGGCGGCGAGCGCTGCGTGGCGATGTTCATGCACCCGCGCGGCGACATGCAGCGTCACTACGCGATGCCGCGGCTGCTCGAGGCGGGCATCGCGACGTTCGGCCAGGCCGGGCGCTTCATCAACAACGACGTCAACCTGATCCACGAGCGGCTCATCCTCGACGTGGCCGCCTCGATCGCGCGCCTGCGCGAGCGCGGCTTCGCGAAGATCGTGCTCGTGGGCAACAGCGGCGGCGGCGCGCTGTTCAGCTTCTACCAGTCACAGGCCGCGACCGCGCCGCCCGGCCGCCTGGAAGACACCGCCGCGGGCGACCCGTGCGACCTGAACAAGCTCGAAATGCCGCAGGCCGACGGGCTGGTGCAGCTCGCCACCCACCTGGGGCAGGGCAAGCTCATGCTCGAGATCATCGATCCGTCGCTGGTCGACGAGAGCGATCCTTTGTCGCGCGACCCCTCGCTCGACATGTACGACGAAGAGAACGGCTTCCGCCCGCTGCCCGCACACTCCAAGTACTCGGGCGAGTTCCTGGCGCGCTACCGCCAGGCGCAGTCGGCGCGCGTGGCGCGCATCGACGCCGTGGCGCGCGGCTACGTCGAGGAATGGAATCACTGGCTGCGCAAGCTCGGCACGCCCGAGGCCGAGTCACTGCCGCTGGCCGAGCGCCAGCGCATCGAGCGGCGCGCCTTCGCGGGCCGCTACATGGCGATCCACCGCACCGAGGCCAACCCGGCGTACACCGACCTCGGGCTGTTCCCCTCGGAGCGCGCGATCGGCTCGTTCTTCTCGCCGCGCCCCGACGTGTTCAACTACCTGGAGAGCGGGTTCGGCAAGTACCAGACGCCGCGCGCCTGGCTGTCGACCTGGTCGGGTCACTCGTCGCGCGCCGCCACGCTCGAGTGTCTGCCCAAGCTCTCGCTGCCGACCCTGGTCGTGGCCTATCTCGGCGACAACGCCGTGTTCTCGAATCACACCGATGCTATCTTCGAGCGCTCGCCGGCGCGCGACAAGCAGATCTTCCGGGTCGCGGGAGATCACCTGGGCTACGGCCCGTCCGGCATGCGCGACCGCAGCGGCCAGAACGCCGCGCTGGACCGCATCGTCCCCTGGATCAAGGAGCGCTTTGCATGAAGATCGACTTGTTCGCCATGCCCGCGGTTCCCGCCACGCTGGAGGAGCGCGAGAGACTGCGGCCGATCGGCCGCTCGACCGAACGCTACCAGATGATGCTCGAGGAGCTGCGCCACCTGGCGATCACCGCCGACCAGCTCGGCATCGACGCGTTCTCGACCACCGAGCACCACTTCCACACCGAGGGCAACGAGCTGTCGGTGAATCCGATCCTGCTGTTCGCGGACTTCGCCGCGCGCACCAAGCGCATCAAGTTCGCGCCCATGTCGATCGTGATGACGGTCGCGAACCCGATCCGGGTCGCGGAGGACCTGGCGATCCTCGACCAGCTCACAAAGGGCCGCGTCGCGGTGGCGTTCGCGCGCGGCTACCAGAAGCGCTGGATGCAGGTGCTGGGGCAGGGCGCGCCCATCGCCACCGGCATGGGCGACGAGGTCGACCGCCAGAACCGCGAGCGCTACGACGAGAACATCGAGGTCCTGATGAAGGCCTGGACGAATGACTCGTTCGAGCACAAGGGCAAGTACTTCCAGGTGCCCTATCCGCACGACACGGGCATCGAGGGCTGGGGCGCGCCCGGCTACACCAGACAGTTCGGCGCGCCGGGCGAGATCGACGCCCAGGACGTGATCCGCAAGATCGGCGTGTGTCCGCGCCCGTTCCAGGAGCCGCACCCGCCGATCTGGGTGCCGGTGACTGGCGGCATGCCGTCGCTCCTGAACTGCGCGAAGAACGGCTGGCTGCCGTGGATCTGGGAGTCGGACCCGGAGAAGTTCCTGACGATGTGCCGCGAGTACCAGCGGGTGTCGGCCGAGAACGGCCGCGAGTTCGCGCTGGGCGAGAACTGCGGCGCGGTGCGCGCGATCACGATCGGAGACAGCTACGACGAGGCCTTCGAGCTCGCCGCGCAGACCACCGGTCACGACTACCAGGAGTATTTCGGCCGCTTCGGCTTTCT
The DNA here is from genome assembly GCA_035498015.1 of Myxococcota bacterium. Lineage (NCBI taxonomy): Bacteria > Pseudomonadati > Myxococcota > Myxococcota bacterium. Next base: position 21,688 of record DATKAO010000132.1, on the reverse strand, counting down.
CGAGCTGTTCCGCAACCCGGAGGACGATCCGAACTGCCGGCCGCTCCTGTTCAAGAGCAACGAGGCCGCGACGCAGCGCATGATCGAGAAGGGCTACCAGATCTGCGGCACCGTGGACCAGGTGAAGCGCCACTTCGAGAAGCTGGTGAAGTGCCACGGCAACGGGAACCTCGACTGGCTGTCGTGGAACTTCTTCTACCAGGGCACCACGCCGCGCCACGTGCAGGACCGCCAGCTCGAGCTGTTCGCGACCCAGATCATGCCGGAGTTCCGCTAGTGCCGTTCGCCGTCGTCAACGGTCACCATCTCTACTTCGAGGACTCGCGCGGGCGCGGCTCGGCGGTCGTGTTCAGTCACGGGTTCCTGCTCGACCACTCGATGTGGGAGGCGCAGGTCAGGGAGTTCGGCGAGGCGTACCGCTGCATCACCTGGGACGAGCGCGGACACGGCATGAGCGAGTGTCTCGGGCCGTTCGACTACTACGACTCCGCGAGTGACTGCATCGGCTTGATGGACCAGCTCGGCATCGCGTCGGCGACGCTGGTCGGCATGTCTCAAGGCGGCTTCCTGTCGCTGCGCGCGGCCTGGAAGCATCCGGACCGCGTGCGCGCGCTCGTGCTGGTCGACACGGCCGCGGCGCTGTTCCCGCCCGAGGTGCTGGCGGGCTATCGCGCGACCGCGGAGGCGTGGATCGAGCATGGGCCCGTCGGAGAGATCGGCAGCAACATGGCGGAGCTGCTCTTCGGCAAGCGCTACGACGCCTCGGTCTGGCTCGGGAAGTGGCAGGCCAAGCCGCCCTCCGAGACCGCGCACCCCTGGGCCACCGTGCTGGGGCGAGACGAGTTCATGCACCGCCTGCCCGAGATCAAGTGTCCCTCGCTCGTGATTCACGGCAGCGCGGACCGGGCGTTCGACCTCGCGACGGCCAAGGGCCTTCAGTCCGCGCTGGGCAATTGCAAGGGACTGGTCGTGATCGAGGGAGCGGCGCACGCGCCCAACGTGACTCATCCCAAGCCGTTCAATCGCGCGCTCAGTGAATTCCTGGGGAGGAACGCATGACTCCACTCGGCTTCGGCATCTGGGACGGCGACAACCACTACTACGAGCCGCGCGACGCCTTCACGCGCTACGTGGAGCCGCGCTTTCGCGACCGCGCCGTGCGCGTGGTCGACACGGCCGACGGCCGGCCGCAGATCTGGATCGGCGAGCGCGAGTTCCACTTCCTCGACGACACCTTCGCGAGCTTCGACAAGACCGTGCGGCCCGGCTCGCTGCGCGAGTTCCTGAAGTCACTCGGCAGCGACCGCCTGGTCGAGCCCGAGTCGATCGAGATCCCGATGGACCCCGCGTTCCAAAACCGCGACGCGCGGCTCGCGCGCATGGACGAGCAGGGCGTCGAGGCGGCGTTCCTGTTCCCGACGCTCGGCGTGTGCGTCGAGCACTTCCTGCGCAGCGACGTCGAGCTGTCGTACGCGAACCTGCGCGCCTTCAACCGCTGGCTCGACGAGACCTGGGGCTACGCCTGGAAGGGCCGGATCTTCGCCTCGCCGGTGCTGTCGCTGCTCGATCCCGAACAGGCGCTGCGCGACCTCGAGCTGTTCCTCGCGCGCGGCGCGCGGCTCGTCAACGTGCGCACCGGCCCGGCGGGCCGCCACTCCCCTGCCGATCCGATCTTCGACCGGGTGTGGTCGCTCGCCAACGAGGCGCGCCTCGCGATCGCCTACCACGTGGGCGAGGCGGGCTACAACGAGCTCATGTCGACTCACTGGGGCGAGGAGGCGAACCCGGCCTCGCACCATCAGTCGGCCTTCCAGTGGGTGTGCATGTACGGCGACCGGCCGATCATGGACACCATCACGGCGCTGATCATGGGCAACTTCTTCGGCCGCTACCCGAACATCAAGGTGCTGTCGGTCGAGAACGGGTCACTCTGGGTGCCCTATCTGCTGAAGGCCATGGACAAGATGAAGGGCATGGGGCGGAACGGCCCGTGGATCGGCGGCCGCGTGCACGGGCGCGCCAGCGAGCTGTTCAAGCAGCACGTCTGGGTGAATCCGTACCACGAAGAGGACCACAAGGCGCTGGCCGAGCTGATCGGCGTGGAGCACGTGGTGTTCGGCTCGGACTACCCGCACGCCGAGTGCGTGCCGCACCCCGAGGAGTTCATCGCCGGCATCCAGAAGCAGTTCCCGGCCCAGGACGTGGTGAAGCTCTTGCGCGAGAACGCGCAGTATCTCGTGAGTCAGGCGTGAGCGAGCGCGAGTTCGAGGGCCGGGTCGTGCTCGTGACGGGTGGGGGCGGCTCGTGCATCGGCGGGCCGACGGCGCTGCGCTTCGCGCAGGAGGGCGCGGCGGTCGCGATCTGCGACATGCACGAGCGCCGCAACCGCGAGATGGCGGAGCGGATCCACAAGGAGACCGGCGCGCGCGTGCTCGCCTTCCAGCTCGACATCGCCGACCGGCCCAAGGTGGACGCGATGCTGGCCGAGATCGAGAAGGCCTTGGGCGGCGTCGACATCCTGGTCTGCAACGCGGCCGAGAACAAGCTCGGCAAGATCGTCGGCTACGACATGATGGACTGGGACCGCACGCTCGACGTGTCACTCACCGCGAACTTCTTCCTGGCGCGCCACGTGCTGCCGGGCATGGTCGCGCGCCGCCGCGGCAACATCGTGAACATCTCGTCGGTCGCCGGCTGGATCGGCAATCCCAACGAGAAAGACGGCGAGCCCGCATACGCGGCCGCGAAGGCGGCGCTGTTCGCGCTGACTCGCAACATCGCGCACGAGGTCGGCCCGCACGGCATCCGCTGCAACGCGATCGCGCCGGGACTGATCTGGTCGCGCTTCGTGGAGAAGTTCGACGCCGATTTCCGGCCGCTGATCGACGCCACGCCGATGCGCCGCTACGGGCGTTCCGAGGACGTGGTCGAGGCGGTGATGTTCCTGGCGTCGGACCGCCGCTCCGGGTTCATCACCGGCGAGGCGCTGAACGTCTCGGGCGGCTGGTACATGCGGCCGTGACCGTCGGCGAGGTGCTCGACCGCCCGGCCGCGCGCGCGCCCGAGCGGCTTGCGCTGGTCGGTCGCAGCGGGCGATTCAGCTACGGCGAGCTCGACCGTGCCGCCAACCGCGCGGCGAACGCGCTGGCGGCGCTCGGCGTGCGGCGCGGCGACCGGGTGGCCGCGTGTCTCCCGAACGACGTCGACATCGTGATCGCGTTCCTGGGCACGGCGCGTCTGGGCGCGCTCTGGGTCGGGATCTCGCGTCCGCTCGCGCCGCCCGAGAAGGCCTTCTGCCTGCGCGACTCCGGCGCGCGCGTGTTCCTGGCGCCGCAAGACGTGCTCGAGTCACTCGCGCCCCAGCGCGCGAGCCTGCCGGAGCTGGCGCACGCCGTCGAAGTGACTCCCGGCGGCTTCGCGCTCCAGGGCGACGAGTCCCGTCCCAGCGCCGGCGTGGCACCGCACGACCCGGCCGCGATCGCCTACACCAGCGGCACCACCGGCTTCCCCAAGGGCGCCGTGCACAGTCACCACAATCTGCTGCTGCCCGGCGCCGTGGCGGCGGCCGCGGGCAGCTACGGGCCGGAGCTGCGCCAGGGCGTGCTCCTGCCGCTCACCATCTTGAACCTGATGGTGCTCGGGCCGCTGGTGGCGTTCCAGGACGGATCGGCGCTGGTGTGCATGGACCGCATCGACGCGCCCGGCGTGGCCGACTGGGTGCGCCGCGAGCGCGTGGGACACTTCGCCGCCGTGCCGACCGTTCTGTACGACCTCTTGACCCACCCGGACGTGACTCGCGAGGACCTCGCCTCGCTGCGCCGGCCCGAGGTGGGCGGCGCCGAGTGTCCCGAGGAGTTCCGCGCGCTCTACCGCGAGCGCTTCGGGCACGAGGTCACGATCGGCTATGGCATGACCGAGGCGCCCACCGCGGTGACTCGCTCCGACGGCCGCGCGGCGCCGCGGCCCGGCCTGTGCGGCAAGCCCGTGCCCCAGGTCGAGATCCGCATCCTCGACGAGAAGGACCGGCCGGTCGAGCCGGGCCAGGTGGGCGAGATCTGCGTTGCGCCCGCGAGCAGCGGCGCCTGGGCCGGCGTCTACACGCCGATGCTCGGCTACTGGAACCGGCCCGATGAGACGGCGCAGGCGCTGCGCGGCGGCGTGTATCACTCGGGTGACCTCGGCTTCGTGGACGAGCACGGCGACCTGTACATCCGCGGCCGGCGCAACGAGCTGATCCTGCGCGGCGGCGCCAACGTGTACCCGGCCGAGGTCGAGCGCGTGCTGTGCGAGCACCCGGCGGTGGCGAGCTGTGCCGTGCTGGGCCGGCCGGACCCGCGGCTGGGTCAACGCGTGGTCGCGGCCGTGCAGCTCGCGCCCGGCGCCGCCGCCGACGCGGCGCAGCTCGCCGCTTTCGGGCGCGAGAGACTCGCGAGATACAAGGTGCCGGAGCAGTTCGCGTTCGTGGCGACCCTGCCGCGCAACGCCATGGGCAAGGTGGTGAAGCGCGAGCTCGAGCCGCTGTTCGAGGCGCAGCCGTGAGCGAACGGGCGCGCATCGGCCGGACCGTCCAGGAGTCGCAGGCCGTGCAGCCGCGCGACCCGCGCGCGCCGCAGGGCGCGCCCAACGTGGTGCTGATCGTGCTCGACGACCTCGGCTTCGCGCAGCTCGGCTGCTTCGGCGGCGACATCGCCACCCCGGCCATCGACTCACTCGCCGCGGGCGGCCTGCGCTTCAACCGCTTCCACGTCACGGCACTGTGCTCGCCCACGCGGGCGGCGCTGCTCACCGGCTGCAACCACCACGCGGTCGGCATGGGCTTCCTGACCGACATTCCCATGGGCTTCCCGGGCTACGACTGCCGCATCCCTCCCTCGGCCGCGACGCTCGCGCGCGTGCTGCGCGACGCGGGCTACGCCACGTTCGCGGTCGGCAAGTGGCACCTCGCGCCGCGCTGGGAGCAGACGGCCGCCGGCCCGTTCGCGCGCTGGCCGCTCGCCCAGGGGTTCGAGCGCTACTACGGGTTCCTCGGCGGCGACACCAACCAGTGGACCCCCGAGCTGGTGCACGGCAACGACTTCGTGACTCCGCCGCGCGCTCCGGAGCAGGGCTACCATCTGACCGAGGACCTGGTCGACCGCGCGATCCAGAACATTCGCGACCTGCGCCACGCCGCGCCGCAGAAGCCGTTCTTCCTTTATCTCGCGCCCGGGGCGGTGCACGCGCCGCACCACGCGCCGGCCGATTGGATCGCGCGCTACCGCGGCCGCTTCGAGGCCGGCTGGGAGGAGTGGCGGGCGCGCGCTTTCTCGCGCCAGCTCGAATTGGGTGTCGTGCCCGCGGGCACCACGCTGCCCGAGCGCCCGTCCTGGGTCCCGGCGTGGAAGGAGCTCTCGTCCGACGAGCGCGCCGTGGCGGGCCGGCTGATGGAGGCGTTCGCGGGCTTCCTGTCGCACGCCGACGCCGAGATCGGCCGGCTCGTGGCGTTCCTCGAGTCAGGGGGCATCCTCGACGAGACGCTGGTGCTCTTGATCTCCGACAACGGCGCGAGCGCCGAAGGCGGACCCACGGGCCTGTTCAACGAGCACAGCTTCCTCATGAACCGCGACGACGAGGTGAGCCGGGCGGCGGCTCGGCTCGACCAGATCGGCGGCTTCCGCGCCTACAACCACTACCCGTGGGGCTGGGCCTGGGCCGGCAACGCGCCCTTCCGGCTGTGGAAGCGCTACACGTGGCTGGGCGGCGTGCGCACGCCGCTGATCGCGCACTGGCCCAGGCGGATCGCGCAGGGCGGGGCGGTGCGCGGCCAGTTCTGTCACGCGATCGACCTCCTGCCGACGGTGCTCGACGCGGTCGGCGTTCCCCGCCCGGCGGCGGTGGATGGCGTGCCACAGCGCCCGCTCGACGGCGCCAGCCTGCTCGCCGCCTTCGATTCGGCCGAGGCAGCCTCGCCCAGAGACACTCAGTATTTCGAGATGCTCGGCAGCCGCGCGATCTACCACGCCGGCTGGAAGGCGACCACCGACCACGTCGGCAGCCAGATCCAGGCCGAGCGCGAGCTCGTGCCCGGCAGTCACGACTTCGACCGCGACCGCTGGGCGCTGTACCGGCTCGAGGACGACTTCTCGGAGTCACAGGACCTCGCGGGCGAGGAGCCGGCGCGGCTCGAGCAGCTCGTGTCGCTCTGGTGGGCCGAGGCGGGCCGCAACCAGGTGCTGCCGCTGGCCGACGGCTTTCTGCAGCGCGCGGTCGCGATCGTGCGGCCGCAGTTCGGCTTCCGGCCGCGCGTCGAGCTCCTGCCCGGGCCCGAAGCGACTTCCGAGGACGCCCTGCCGCCGCTGCTGGGCGGCTTCTCGGTCACCGCCGAGCTCGAGATCGGGCGCGCGACCGCCCACGGCATGCTCGCCGCGATGGGTGACTGGACCAACGGCTGGGCGCTCTACCTGCTGCACGGCCGCCCGGTGGTGGCGGTGAACGTGTGCGGCGATCTCGTGCGCCTGGACCCCGGCGAGTCACTGGGGTCCGGCGCACACCGCCTGCGCTTCGAGCTCACGCGGCGCGAAGGCGGCGGCAAGCTCTCGCTCGCGCACGGCGAGCGGGTGCTGGCCGAGGCCGAGGTCGCCTTTCCCCCGCCCGTGCGCTGGCAGATCGGCGGCGCCGCGCTCATGGTCGGGCGCGACCGCGGCTTTCCGGTGTGCGACGACTACGTGCCGCCGTTCGAGTTCAGCGGCGTTCTGAAGCGCGTGGTGCTCGAAGCCGGCGCGCGCCCGCTGCGCGATGCGAGCCGCGAGCTCGCCACCGCGCTGCGGGCGGAGTGACTGGCCGTGGCCGTGCTGCGCGTCGGTCACATCGGGATCTGCGTGTCGGACCTGGGCCGCGCGCTCGAGTTCTACTGCGATCTGCTCGGCTTCCGGCCGCTCAGCGAGACGGTGGTCGCCGACGCGCTCTCGGCCAGGCTCCTCGGCCTTGCCGAGGTCGACCAGACCAGCGTCTTCGTCGAGCGCGACGGCGTGCGCCTGGCGCTGTTCGCGTTTCGGGCGCCCGGCACGCTGCGCGGCCCGGCGCCGCGGCCGATGAACCAGACCGGCATGGCGGCGCTGATGCTCCGTGTCGACGATCTCGACGCCACCGTCGCCAAGATCCGCGCCGCGGGCTTCCCCGTCCTCGACGACACGCGCATCGAGCATCCGGCCTGGAACTCCAAGCTCCTGTTCGTGACCGACGGCGACGGCACGATGGTCGAGCTGATCGAGATTCCGGGCGATCCGTACGCGCCGTTCGGAAAGCCCCTCGCGCGCTGAGGTCGCTCAATCTGCGCCCGCGCCGGCCGATAGCGGCGACATGGCCAGCTCGCCTGCATGCGACGCTGTTCAGCAGGTTCTGGAGCACTCGGCGGGAATGGACCACTGGGCCGCCCGCGGAGCGATCCAGCTCGCGCTGATGGACGGCGGCTTCGACGTCGGCAGCGTCAGCGTCGCCGAGATGCAGATCGTCGTCGACCGGCTGTTGCGGAAGCAGCTCGAGAGCCAGAACGTCGACGACGTGGCGAGTGTCTGCGCGCGGATACGCGAGGCGCTGGGAGTCATCGGCGAGAGCTCGCGCGAGAGCCTGCCCGACCGGATCTTCGAGCGGCTCGGAAAGGCGCGCAGCGCATGAGCCTGCTCGTGCTCCTGTCGGTTCTGTCGTGCAGTGCGGTCGGAACGCTGATCGGCGGACGTCTCCTGCTCGTGGCACGTCAGACGCGCCAGTCCCCCGAGCTCCTGATCGGGACCGGGATCTTCGCCTACTCGAGCGTGGCGCTTCCGTCGCTCCTGGTCATGGGTCTGCCCGGGCTCTCCGTGGGACTCACGCGAGCCTTCCAGCTCTCGCAGCAGGCCGGGAACTGCGTGTCACTGACCGCGACGCTCCTGTTCACCTGGCGGGTGTTCCGGCCGGGCGCCGGCTGGGCGCGGCTGCTCGTCGGCGCCGCGGTGGCGCTCGCCCTGTTCGCGTCGTGGGGCTCGGTGTCCGTGGCTCCGAGCGCGCCGGGAGCGACGGCCATGCCGGCCGAGGTCAGGCCGTACGTCTCGATCATGGTGCTCGTCTGGGGTGGGGCATTCCTCTGGACCGGTCTCGAGTCACTCCGCTTCCACGCCAAGATGAAGAAGCGGCTCGCGCTCGGGGCGGCGAGCCCGGTGGTGTGCAATCGCTTCCTCTTGTGGGCGGTCTGGGGCACGAGCTGCTTCGTGCTCGACCTCATGAACCTGGCCTACAACCTCGCGGGCCTCGACTTCTCGCGCCATCCCGCGCCGCTGATCACGATCTGCGCGTCGTGCCTCGTGAGCAGCGGGGTGTGGTATCTCGCGTTCTTCGCGCCGGAGAGCTACGAGCGCCTGATCCTGGCCCGCGCGCGCCCCCAGCCCGCACGCTGAGTCCGACGCCGGTTCCTCCAGCCGCCGGCAGCCCGTCTGGACTAGAATGGGCGGCGTCATGATCGTCTTCGACAAGTTCCTGGTGGCTGGCGAGTGGGTCGCGCCCGACGGCCGTGGTCACTTCGACGTGCACGACGCGTCGACCGAGGAAGTGATCGGCCGTGTGCCGGCGGGCAGCCCGGTCGACGTCGACCGCGCGGTGACCGCGGCGCGGCGCGCCTTCGTCGGCTGGGCGGAGACCGCCCCCGCCGTGCGCGCCGACGCGCTGCGCCAGATCGCCGAGGGCATCCGCAAGCGGCGCGCGGAGCTGGTCGAGGTGATCATCGGCGAGCTCGGCGCGCCGCGGCCCATGACCGAGCAGTTCATGGTCGACTTCCCGGCGAACACCATCCAGTTCTACGCCGACCTGCTCGCGACATACTCCTTCGAGGAGCGGATCGGGAACTCACTGGTCGTGAAGGAGCCGGCGGGCGTGATCGCCGCGATCACGCCCTGGAACTACCCGCTGCACCAGATCGTGGCGAAGCTCGGTCCGGCGCTGGCCGCGGGCTGCACCATGGTGCTGAAGCCGAGCGAGGTCGTGCCGCTGTCGTGCTTCATGCTGGCCGAGATCGTGGGTGCGGTCGTGCCGGGCGGGGTGTTCAACTTCCTCTCCGGCGCGGGGCCGGTGGTGGGAGAAGCCATGGTCTCTCACCCGGGCGTGGACATGGTCTCGTTCACGGGCTCGACCGCCGCGGGGCGCCGCGTGGCCGAGCTCGCGGCCAGGACCGTGAAGAAGGTGTCACTCGAGCTGGGCGGCAAGTCCGCGAGCGTGATCCTCGACGACGCCGACTTCGAGAAGGCGGTGCGCGCGAGCTTGAATCACGCCTTCATCAACTGCGGGCAGACGTGCGCGTCGTGGACCCGCATGCTGGTGCCGCGCGAGCGGCAGGCCGAAGCGGCGGCGCTCGCCCTCGACGAGCTGCGCCGCGGGAACGGCGTGGGCGACCCGCGGCAGGGCAAGGAGCGACTCGGGCCGCTCGTCTCGGCGACGCAGCGCGAGCGCGTGCGGGGCTACATCCAGTCTGGAATCGATCAAGGCGCACGGCTCCTGGCCGGCGGGACGGAGCCGCCCGCGGGCCTGGAGCGTGGCTACTACGTCCGCCCGACACTCTTTTGCGACGTGCGCAGCGACATGAAGATCGCCCAGGAGGAGATCTTCGGGCCGGTCTGCACGATCCTGCCCTACGACGGCGAAGACGACGCGGTGCGCATCGCCAACGACACGATCTACGGCCTCGGCGGCGCGGTCTGGTCGCGCGACGCGGAGCGCGCGCGGCGCGTCGCACGGCGGATCCGGACGGCGCAGCTCGACATCAACGGGGCGCCGTTCAATCCCCACGCGCCGTTCGGCGGCGTGAAACAGTCGGGGAACGGCCGCGAGCTCGGGAAGTACGGCCTCGAAGAGTATCTCGAGCCGAAGGCGCTTCAGTTTCTCTAGACGGCAGCCCGGCCCTAGCGCGCCTTCAGCGTGCGGACGAGAGTGACTGCGCTCTGGGCGAGGCCGTCGATCTGCGCGCGGAAGGCCGTGGTGTCGGCCTTGCCGCCCATCACGCCCTTCAGGTAACGCGCCATGACTCCCTCGACGATCGCGGCCAGGCGCCAGTACTGGAAGGCGCGGTAGTAGTCCACGTTCGACACGTCGCGGCCCGTCTTCTGCGAGTAGCTGGCGAGGATCTCGGCGCGCGACTGGAAGCCGCCCGCCGCCGAAGGCGCGGCCGCGGCTGCGGCCGAGCCGCCGACCTCGCCGGGCTCGGCCCAGTTGTTCATCAGGTACCCGATGTCGGCCATCGGGTCGCCCAGCGTGCACAGCTCCCAATCGAGCACCGCCTGGATGCGCCGGTCGTCGCCCGTGATGCAGTTGCCCAGCCGGTAGTCACCGTGGACGATCGTCGCGTCCTTCTGCGGCGGCATCATGGCGACCAGCGCCTCGTGCACCTCTTCCATGGCCGGCAGCTCGCGCGTCTTCGAGTTCTCCCACTGCGTGCGCCAGCGGTGGAGCTGGCGCGGCAGGTACGAGTCCTTGCGCCCCAGGTCACCCAGGCCGATCGCGTCCGGGTCGACCCGGTGCAGACGCGCCAGCACGTCGATCAGTGACTCGCCGATCTCGCGCCGCTGCGCTTCCGAGAACAGGCGCGCGACCGTGGCCGAGTCGGCGATCACGTGGCCCTCCACGAACTTCATCACGTAGAAGGGCGCGCCGTTGACCTCGGAGTCCTCGCACAGCCCGAGCGCCGGGGCGACGGGCACCGAGGTGTGTCGCCCGACCGCGGCGATGATCTTGTGCTCGCGGGCCATGTCGTGGGCGGTCGCGAGCACCGCGCCCAGCGGCGGCCGCCGCAGCACGAACAGCTCGCCCGCCGCATCGCGCACGCGGTAGGTGAGGTTCGAGTGCCCGCCGGCGATCAGCGAGAACTCGAACGGGCCCCGGGCGCCCGCGATGTGGGCGGAGAGCCACTCGGACACGCGCTGCTGCTGGATGCCCCGAACGACGCCTTCGGCCTCGCTTCCGCTCATGGCGCGAATTCTAACTTAGACGGGGAACTCGACGCGGACCGAACCGAGCGGGCCGAAGTCGGCCTCGGCCACGTCGCCGGGCGAGAGCTCGAGCACCGCCGTGCAGGAGCCGGTGGTTACCCACTCGCCTGCGCCGAGCCCGCGCCCTTGCTGCGCGAGCGCGTTGGCCAGCCAATGGAGCGCGCGGTAGGGCGAGCCCAGCACGGCCGCGCCGGAGCCGCGGGTCGCCTCGCGCCCGTTCACGCGCGTCACGACCGCGATCTCGGCCAGGTCCAGGCCCGCGAGCTCGGTCCGCTCGAGCCCCGTCACCCACTGACTGTGAAGCACGTTGTCGGCGACGGCCTCGAGCGGCGTGAGCTTTCGCCACTCCTCGAAGCGTGAGTCGACGATCTCGAACGAAGGCATCACGGCGGCCACCGAGCGGGTCACTTCATCGAGTGAGTAGGGCTCGGCGCGCGGCGGGAGCGCGCGCGCCATGCGCACGCCGAACTCGGTCTCGACCACGCGCGTGGCGAAGCCCGCCGACGGCAGCCGGGCGGGGCTCGGGTGCACCCGGCCCTCGAGCAGCCGGCCGAACACGGGCTCCGAGATGCCGAACGCGCGCTGCACGACCTCGTTCGAGTAACCGATCTTGTAGCCGACCGGCCGGGCGAGCCGGGCCACGAAGCGGTCCTGGATGGCGTACGCGTCGGCCAGGCTCGACGGCGCGCAGTCACGCGGCAGGGCGGGGCGCGGCCGCAGCGCACGCAACGCCGCGACGAGCAGCGTGGCCGCCGAGTCGACTTGCAGCTCCGAGAGCGCCATGGCTCGGGTTGTGCCATGCCGACCCCTGCGCGCACAACTGCCGTGGACACGGGCCGCGCCGGGAGGGGATAATGACGCGACTGAAACATGTTCTAAACCCGAGCCGGGAGCACCCATGAAGCGCATCCCCCTGCCGCACTCGCCCAACGGCTGGTTCAAGGTGGTGTTCAGCGACGAGCTGGCGATCGGCGACGTGAAGCCCATCCACCAGCTCGGCCGCGACCTGGTCGCCTACCGCGGCGAGGACGGCGTGGCACACGTGCTCGACGCCTACTGCCCGCACCTGGGCGCGCACCTGGGCGTGGGCGGCAAGGTGGTCGGCGGCGACCTGCAGTGCCCCTTCCACGGCTGGCGCTGGGCGGGCGACGGCCGCTGCACCGACGTGCCCTACGCGAAGAAGATCCCGGCACTCGCGCGCATCCGCGCCTGGGAGACCCGCGAGCAGAACGGCTACGTCATGGTCTGGCACCACGCCGAGGACAAGGCGCCCGAGTTCGAGGTCCCAGAGATCCCCGAGGCCAGCGACCCGAGCTACTACAAGTACAAGCGGGTGCGCTGGGAGCTCCAGACCCACATCCAGGAGATGTACGAGAACGCGGTCGATATCCAGCACTTCGCGCACGTGCACGGCATGCAGATCGAGAAGGTGAACTGGCAGGGCGAGGGCGCGATCGCCACGCTGGTGCTCGACCTGAAGCGCGAGGCCGACGCGCAGACCAACGCCCTTGGCGAGAGCTCGTTCCGCTCGTTCATGTACGGGCCCGGTCTGTCGCTCACGCGAGTCACCGGGCGCATGGCCGGTGTCTCGATCCAGACGCTGACGCCGATCGACGACGAGCAGTGCGAGGTCGTGCACACCTACTACGCGAAGAAGTCCGAGCCCGCGACCAAGGCCGAGCTCGAAGGCTTCTTCGACTTCTACGCGAGTGACTGGGAGCTCGACTTCAAGCTCTGGAACCAGAAGGTCTACCGCCCGCAGCCTCTGCTCGCCGAGAACGACGGCGACGTGGGCCGGTTCCGCCGCTGGTACAAGCAGTTCTACTCGACCGACGCCGGCATCGACCGCTTCTAGCCATGGCGCGCATCGAGACGGTTCTGGGCCCGATCGCCCCTGCCGACCTCGGCGCGGCGATGTCGCACGTGCATCTCACGCTCGACATCTCGTGCTGGTACGCGCCGCCCACCGACCCGGAGGTGGCGCGCGTGGCGGGCAAGCCGCTCGGGCTCGAGAACCTGGGCCTGGCGCGGCGCAACGGCCTGGTGGTGCGCGACAACCTGGTGCAGTCCGACGTCGAGCTCACGATCCGCGAAGCGGCGGAGTTCAAGCGCGCGGGCGGCGGAGCGCTGGTCGACATGGAGCTGCCGGGCATCGGCCGCGACGTGGCCGCGCTGCAGCGCATCTCGCGCGCGACCGGCCTGCACGTGATCGCGTCGACCGGCTTCTACACCGAGGCGAGTCACCCGCCCGAGGTCGCAGCGCTCGACGTCGGCGCGCTGGCCGACGCCATGGTGCGCGAGCTCACGGAGGGCATCGGCGACAGCGGCGTGCGCGCCGGCAACATCGGCGAGATCGGCTGCAGCGGCATGCCCGACGTGCCGTGCCTGCCGGGCGAGGAGAAGGTGCTGCGCGGGGCCGCGCGGGCGCAGGCGCGCACCGGCGCGTCGCTCACCGTGCACCCCAACGGTGGCACCCACGGCTCGCGCGAGACACCCAAGCACCACCTCGACTTCTATCTCGACCTGCTCGAGGCCGAGGGTGCGGACCTGTCCAAGGTGTATCTCTCGCACATGGGCTTCTACTCGGCGGACGTGGCCCGGCACGTGCTGCGGCGCGGGCTGGGCTTCGTGTCGTACGACCACTTCGGGCACGAGGAGTACTACGAGATCGTCGGTCCGGGCCGCGCGTTCCCGCGCGACAAGGAGGAGATCGACGCCGTGATGCGGCTGCTCGAAGCCGGTCACGCCGACCGCGTGCTGATCGGCAACGAGATCGGCTGGAAGACCTGTTACAAGGCCTTCGGCGGCTGGGGCTACGCCCACGTGCTCGAGCACGTGGTGCCCTGGCTGCGCGACTGCGGCGCGAGCGAGGCGCAGATCCAGCAGGTGCTGGTCGACAACCCGGCCCGGCTGCACCAGCTAGCGAAGTGACTTCGGCCTGAACCGGACCGGCATGTGCTTGGGGCCCGAGATGAAGGTCGAGGGCAGCCACTCGGTGGGGCCGGCCGGCTCGACGTCGGGAATGCGGCGCAAGATCTCGCGCAGCATGGCCTCGATCTCGATGCGCGCGATGTGCGCGCCCAGGCAGAAGTGAGCGCCGCCGCCGCCGAACGCCACGTGCGGGTTGGGATCGCGCGAGACGTCGAAGCGCTCCGGGTCGGCGAACGCGCGCGGGTCGCGGTTCGCCGAGCCGTAGTACATGACCACCTTCTGGCCCTTGCGGATCTTCGTGCCTGCGAGCTCGGCGTCGCGCGTGGCGGTGCGGCGCATGTAGACCACCGGAGACACCCAGCGCAGCATCTCCTCGACCGCGCCCGGCAGGAGTGAGTCGAGCCGAGCGGCGAGCTGCGCACGCTGCTCGGGGTGCTCGAACAGCGCCAGCATGCCCCCGCCCACGAGGTTGCGCGTGGTGTCTCCGCCGGCGTCGACCAGGAGCAGGAAGAACAGCTGGAAGTCGATCTCCGTGAAGCGCTGGCCGTCGACCTCGGCGTTCAGGATCTTGGTCGCCAGGTCCGCGCCCGGGCGCGCGCGCTTCTCGCGGATCACGCCCTGGGCGTACTGGAACATCTGCATGGCCGCCGCGCCCGCGGCACCGGGCGGCAGTGACTCGGGCGCGGCGTGGATGGCCTCGGTGAGCCGGTACAGCTCGCGTCCGTCGTCGAGCGGGATGCCCAAGAGCTCGGCGATCACGTACGACGGGAGCTCGCCCGCGATGTCGTCCACCAGGTCGCACTCGCCGCGTTCGATCACCGCGTCGATGATCTGCTTGGCGAGCTCTCCGATGCGCGGGCCCAGCGCCGCCGATGCGCGCGGCGTGAACTCGCGGCTCACGATCCGCCGGTAGCGGGTGTGTTTCGGCGGGTCCATGGTGAGCATCATTCCCGACTCGCCGAAGTCGAGCTCGGTCCCCGGCGGCGGGTCCTGGATCAGGATCGTGTGGGTCGAGGAGAAGGTCGCCGAGTCACGGCCCACCGCGGTCACGTCGGCGTGGCGGGTGACGGCGAAGAAGCCGGGCCCGTCGCGCTCCGCGTGCCAGTGCACCGGGTCGTGCTCGCGCAGCCACTGGAACTGATCGTGCGGCTGGCCGTTCGCGAAGCTCGCGGGGTCGACGAGATCGATGTGCGGGCGCTGCGCCATGGCCCATCCTAGCCCGCGCGGCGCAGCACGTGCGCCTGCGCGCGCCAGAGCGCGCTGGCCGCGCACAGCGCCGCGGCCGCCTTGCGCAGCGACATGGCGCAGTCGGGCGAGGCGAACGGGTGCACCGGCCGGCGCGCGGCGTCGGCGAAGCCCAGGCACAGGAAGGCGTCCCACTCGGGCGCAGCGTCGGGAAAGAGCCGGCGCTCGACCTCGAGCAGGGCCACGCGCGTGGCCGCGGGCTGGCCCGCGAGCAGCTCGGGCACGAGCTCCGCGCTGAAGCGCTGGGCATCCAGGCCCGCGCGCCGGCGCAGCGCGCACAGCCAGTGCGCGGGGGCGGGACCGGAGTCGTGCAAGACGCGCAGGTGGCCGGCGTAGCCCGAGGCGCCGCCCAGGAAGCGCGCGTGGTCCTCGCTCACCAGGCGCTCGCCCTCGACCGAGGCGTACAGACCTCGCTCGTAGTCCTGGAGTGAGTCGAAGGCCAGCGCGTTCACGCTGTCGATCGGCTCGGCGGGCGGCAGCGCCTCCTCCACGTCGTACACGGTGTAGCCCCGCAGCCGCGGGTGGTGCTGCAGGGCGAGCGGGGCGTGCCGCTCGAGCAGGTGCGCCGAATACGCCAGGTGTGACAGGTCGGCGCGCCGCGCGCACAGGAAGAAAATCTCGACCACGGGCCGATGGTACACTCGCGCGCGTATGGCCATCGTGACACCCGTCGAAGTCGCCCCGGGCGCGCGCCGGCGCCTGGCGATCTCGAGCCCCGTGACCGGCGAGCCGATCGGCGAGATCGAGGTCCAGAACGCCTCCGACGTGCGCGCCGCGCTCGAGCGCGCGCGCAAGGCGCAGCCCGCCTGGGCGGCGCAGAGCGTCGGCGAGCGCGTGCGCTACGTGCAGCGCGCGCTGGGCCTCTTGATCGAGAAGCAGGACCGGATCGTCGAGGTCGTGGTGCGTGAGTCCGGCAAGCCCGCGACCGAAGCCCGCATGATGGAGGTCTTCGCCGCCTGTGACTCGATGACCTACTGGTCCAAGCGCGCGCCGGCATTGCTGCGCACCGAGCGCGTGCCGCTGCACGGGCTTTTGCGCTTCACCAAGAAGCTCGAGATCGCCTACCGGCCGCTGGGCGTGGTGGGCGTGATCAGCCCCTGGAACGGGCCGGTGATCCTGTCGCTCGACCCGACCGTGCAGGCCCTGCTCGCCGGGAACGCGGTGCTGCTCAAGCCCTCGGAGGTGACTCCGTTCTCGGGCCGGATCGTCGCCGACCTGTTCCGCGAGGCCGGGCTGCCCGAGGGCGTGCTCGAGCTCCTGGTGGGCGATGGCGAGACCGGCGCCGCGCTGTGCGAGGCGGGGGTCGACAAGATCTCGTTCACCGGCAGCGTGGCCACCGGCCGGCGCGTGGCGGTCGCCTGCGCCGAGCGGCTGATCCCGTGCACGCTCGAGCTCGGCGGCAAGGACCCGATGATCGTGTGCGCCGACGCCGATCTCGACGCCGCCGCGGGCGGCGCGATCGCCGGCGGCTTCCTGAACTCCGGCCAGTTCTGCTGCGGCACCGAGCGGGTCTACGTGGTGGAGGAGGTCGCGGACCGGTTCATCGAAAAGGTCGTGGCCCGCACGAAGGCCCTGCGCCAGGAGGCCTCGGGCGAGTTCGACGTGGGGGCCATGTTCTGGCCGCGCCAGCTCGAGATCGTGGCGCGCCAGGTCGACGAGGCGATCGCAGGCGGCGCCACCGCGCTCGTGGGCGGCCGACGGAACCCGCGGCTCAAAGGCCACTTCTTCGAGCCCACGGTGCTGGTCGGCGTGCGCGACGACATGGCGCTGATGCGCGAGGAGAACTTCGGGCCGGTGCTGCCGATCGTGCGCGTGCGCGACCTCGACGAGGCGATCGCGCGTGCCAACGACACGAGCTACGGCCTGGGCGCCAACGTGTGGACGCGCGACGCGCGTCTGGCCGGCGAGCTCGCCCGCCGCATCGACTCCGGCAGCGTGTGCATCAACGACCTCACCATGACCTACGGCGTCCCCGAGGCGCCGTTCGGGGGGCGCAAGCAGAGCGGCGTCGGTCACGTGCACGGCCGCGACGGCTTGCGCGGCTACACCCAGGCGCTGCCCATCATCCGCGACCGCTGGGGCGGCCGGCAGGCCGCGACTCACTATCCGTACGGCGAGGCCAAGGACCAGGGCATGAAGAAGCTGATCCGCTTCTTGTTCGGCACGCCGCTCGGCCGCTGGCTGTCCTGAACGCACGAACGCCGCGTTCCGGAGAACGCGGCGTTCGAAAGTGACTCAGACGGGCGAGTGACTAGCGGCGGAGCTTGCGGGCGGTCGCCAGTCCGCCGAGCGCCAGGAGGCTCAGCAACACCGTGCTCGGCTCCGGGGTCTCGACCTGGAAGAAGCCCTTGGTCTGGACCTGGTCGCCGCCGGTCAGGCTGAAGCTCCACACGATCTGCATGTTGGTGGTCGCCGCGCCGAATGCCTGGCTCGGGATCGGCGTGCCCCACGCTTGCTGCGGCAGGCTGGCCGACGTGCTCGAGCTCTGGCTGAACGTGCCCAGGCTCTGCGACACGACGTTGTTCACCAGCGCCGTGTAGAAGAAGCCGACGCTCGACAGAGTCACGTTGCCATTGCCGCTCGTGTCGGTGAACGTCGTGCCGGTGACCCCATCGCCGAAGTAACCGCCGCGCACCGTGTTCGGGCTGATGGTCGCGATCGGCAGCGTGATGGTCATGGTGAAGTTCTGGGTGTTCCCTGACAGGTTCAAGAGCGTGAACGTGCTGGTGATCTGTGGGTCGGGATTGACCGTGAGATCCCAGTTGCACTGGAACCCCGCGTCGTAGCCGAGGCCCGACAGACCGTAGGTACCGTCGCCGTTGGCGGCGGTCTCGAGATCGATCGCGTAGTGACCCGTGGCAGCGCCGGTCGCGGCGTCGGCCGAGTCGATGGTCACGCCCACCACCGGCGCGGCGTGAGCGATGCTCGCAACGCACACACCGACGGCGGCACACACGAGTGCCCTTCGCAGTCCCCTTGCGCCCATTGGTCTCCCTCCAAGCTCCGCACCGGTTCCCGCACAGGATGCGCTGTGCGCACGGGGGACCTTCCCAACATCCACCCGTAGTCAGAATCCTACCAGGGATGGGCAGGCCTACGTGCAACTTTCTGCAGAAAGCGCGAACGCCGCGTTCCGAAGAACGCGGCGTTCGATGGTGATTCGGGCTGGACTGACTTCAGGCGCGCTTGCGGGCGAGGGCCAGGCCGCCGAGGGCCAGGAGGCCCAGCAGCACCGTGCTCGGCTCCGGGGCCTCGACCTGGAAGAAGCCCTTGGTCTGGACCTGGTCGCCGCCGGTCAGGCTGAAGCTCCACTTGATCACCATGTTGCCGGTCGCCGCGCCGAACGGAGCGCTCGGGATCGGCGTGCCCCAAGACTGCTGCGAGAGGTTGCCCTGGATGCCCGCGCCGCCGTTCGCGTTCTGGCTGAAGGAACCGAGTGACATCGACACCACGTTGTTGACCAGCGCCGTGTAGAAGGCACCGACGCTCGCCAGAGTCACGTTCGCGTCGCCGCTCGTGTCCGTGTAAGTCGTACCGGTGACCGGATCGCCGTAGTAACCGCCGCGAACCGTGTTCGGGCCGATGGCCGCGATCGGCAGCGTGATGGTCATGGTGAAGTTCGTAGGGTTCGGCGACAGGTTCATCAGCGTGAACGAGCTGGTGATCTGCGGGTCGGGATTGACCGTGAGATCCCAGTTGCACTGGAACCCCGTGTCGTAGCCCAGGCCCGAGAGACCGTAACTCCCGTCGCCGTTGGCGGTGGTCTCGAGATCGACCGCGTAGTGACCGTTCGCGATGCCCGTTGCCGCGTCCGCCGAGTCGATGGTCACACCGACGACCGGTGCGGCGTTGGCGCTGGTTCCCACGACGACCGCCACTGCGGCACTGAGTCCGATCAGTGCCCTTCGCAGCCCCCTCACGTCCATGGTTTCCCTCCGATTTTCACGCGCATGATGCGTTTGCGCGCGCCAGACGAGGTGTGCAGCAACCTCACCCGTGGGCCGAATCCTACCAGACCCTCATTTCGAACTGGAAGCTCTTTTTTGCGCAAATGTGCAAAGAAACAGTGCGAATCCCATGGCGAAGGTCGCGATTCCGTCCGGTTCCGGTACGACGTCGAATTCGAACGGGACTTGAACGCGGTCTCCGGGAGACACGCTGAAGGCGAAAGCCACCCCGATCGAGGAAGTCACTCCCGGACCGGACCCGGAGAAGGTCTCCGGGCCTTGAGTCCCGGAGATCTGCGCGTCGCCC
Source organism: Myxococcota bacterium (assembly GCA_035498015.1). Classification (NCBI taxonomy): domain Bacteria; kingdom Pseudomonadati; phylum Myxococcota; species Myxococcota bacterium. Next base: position 2,273 of record DATKAO010000132.1, on the reverse strand, counting down.
GTGGCGAGGTCGTTGAAGGCGCCGATCTGGCCCACGGCCGCGGCGTCGATCAGGCCCTTCATGAAGGCCTGAGTGCCCGGCATGGCCAGCGTCGGGGAGGCGAAGCTCACGGAGCCGTCGGAGTTGTCGTCCGAGTAGGTCGATTCGAAGTAGGTGCCGGTGAACGAGGTCGGTCCCGCGAGCGGCACCCCGGAGATGGTCGCGCTCACGCTGAAGAGCTGGGTCGAGGAGCTCAAGTTCGTGAGCGAGAACGAGCCGGAGATCGTCGGATCGGCGTTCACGGTGTACGTCGACGAGAAAAGGAAGCTCGAGGTCGTGCCCATGGCCGTACCCGAGAACGAGCCATCGCCATTGGAGGCCAGGGGGGGATGCACGCTCAACGGGTCGCCCCCGGCGCTGGACGTCACCACGACCGAGAAGTCGCTCGGCGGGGGCGTTCCGATCGACCCAGCGCTCGCGAGTCGTCCCAAAGCCAAAACGCACGCCCCGACGGCGAGAAGCGCGGCCTTCTTCATGCCCGTGAGGATACCAGCGGCGGGTGTGCTTTGTGGGAAATTTCCCGTGGGGTTTGGCGGGGCCTGGGGGCCGCTCAGGCCGAGCCGGCCGCCATGTCGCCCGTGACGCCCCCGCAGGCGATCAGCCTGGCCCGCAGGCTGGCCGCGCGGGTCCGGCGCCGCTCGCGGCGGGCGTCGGTGTCGCACAGCCGGTCCAGGACCTCCTGGGCCCACGCCAGGTGCCGCCGGGACTTCCGCACCACCTCGTCCAGGATCTCGATCGTGGGCGCGTCGGCGATCTGGTCGGTCTCGCGCATGGTGCGCTCGTAGACCTCGACCAGGTGCGGCTTCAGCACGTCGAACACCCCGACCAGCTTCTCGATCGTCTGGTCCGGGCGCTCCGGCTCGGTCACGGCCTGGACGAAGTCGGCGAAGCCCTGGTTCGCGGACTCGGAGGCCGCCACGGCCTTCCGGCCGCAGCGCAGCTCCGGCAGGCGCTTGCCCAGCGCGTCGGCGGCCTGGGCGGACTCCCAGATGATCTTGCCGAGCCCGGTCTTCACGGGGATCTCGGGGATCGTGGCCACCCAGCCGCCCATGGCCATCATGATCCACTCTTCCGCGTAGCGGAAATTCCGCACGCGGCGGGCCATCGACTCGACGTCGTAGCGCCCGTGCAGCTCGCGCAGGTCGGCCGGGATCTCGAAGGCCGAATAGGGCGCGAACGTGGTGCGCTCGTCCTTGCCGGTGCCGGGGTAGAGCCGGGTGTCGCTCATGCCCGCTTCTCCGCCGCGGCCTTCCGCGCCAGGTGCTTCATGCGCAGCATCTCGGCCGCCTTGCGCAGGGTCTCGCGCGAGGGCCCGCCCGCCGAGATCGTGGTCAGCTCCTCGAGCTCCTGCTCGGTGAAGCCGGCCTCGATCCGGTCCTCGCGCGCGATGCGGATCGCCGCGTCCTCGCGGTCCGAGCGCGAGCCGCCGAAGCTGAACTGCTTGTCGACCTGGCGCCGGAACTCCTGCGCCGCCTCGAAGCGCGCGGGGTCGTTCTTGGTGAACTCCTTGACCCACTCACTGCCGAAGCGCACGTGAGTGAGCTCGTCGGCGAGCACGTAGTCGACGGCCTGCTGCATCTTCTCGTCGCCGGACTGCTGGGCGTATCGGATCATGTCGCGGAACACGTCGCACGCGAGTCCCTCGAGGCCGCGATTCACTCCGGCCACGCGCAGCGCGGGATCGTCGGAGCAGGCGCACTCGAACAGGAAGCTCGACTCCGGGAACATTCCGACGCTGCCGCCGCAGTGCACGAGCAGCTTCTCGTAGATCTGGACGTGGCGCGCCTCGTCCCAGCACTGGCGCGCCATGTTCATCTTGAACTCCCATGGCGCCTCGGGGAAATCCCAGAGCGAGCGGCCGGCGCCCTCGAGCGCCTGTAACTCGCCGACGAAGATGCCGTGCATGCGCAGCAAGAGCCGCGTGGTGACCGCGGGGTCGTCGTGCTTGAGTGGCTCGTTCAGCGTGACCAGGCCGAACGCCGGACCGTACTCCTCGTAGAGCGGCTCGGCCGCGGTGCCGCGCACCGAGACCTCGATGATCGGAGTGAGTCGGTCGAACATCTCGACGACCTTGTCCACGTCGTCGGGCAGGGTCGACAGCACGGTGGCCGCGATGTTGTCCTGCCGGATGAAACGGCTGTCACGCGCGAGCTCGTGATGGGCGATGAAGCGTTTCATGCTCTCCCCCGTAGGTGTTCGGGGGAGTTTCGCGCCCCGCCGGCGGCCGCGTCAAC
>DATKAO010000131.1 GCA_035498015.1 Myxococcota bacterium | reverse complement strand
TTGTCGGTGACTCCGTAGCGCTCGAGGCCGATCTTGTCCCACATGCGCGTGAACGCGCGCAGCTTGCAGATCTCTTCGATGAAGCGGATGCCCGCGTTGCAGAAGAACGAGATGCGCCCGAACACCGCGCCCAGCTCGGCGCGCGGCACGCGCACGGAGTCGAGCACCGCCATGGCATTGGCCAGCGCGAACGCGACCTCCTGCACCGGCGTCGCGCCCACCTCCTGCAGGTGGTAGCTGCACACGTTGATCGGGTTCCACTTGGGCACGATCGCGACCGTCCACTCGATCATCTGGCGCGTGAGATCGAGCGAGGGGCGGGGCGGGAAGATGTAGGTCCCGCGCGAGAGATACTCCTTGACGATGTCGTTCTGCGTCGTGCCCTGCAGATCGGCCCGCGCCACGCTGCGCCGCTCCGCCACCGCGACGTACAGCGCGAGCAGCCAGGCGGCGGTCGCGTTGATGGTCATCGAGGTGTTCATGCGGTCCAGCGGGATGCCCTCGAGCAGCTGGTCCATGTCCTCGATCGAGCCGATCGGCACGCCGACCTTGCCCACCTCGCCCGCGGCGAGCGGGTGGTCCGCGTCGTAGCCGGTCTGCGTGGGCAGATCGAAGGCGATCGAGAGACCGGTCTGGCCCTTGGCCAGGTTCGAGCGGTAGAGCGCGTTCGACGCGCGCGCGGTCGAGTGACCCGAGTAGGTGCGGAAGATCCAGGGTCGATCGGCCATCGCGCGCGGCGCTCCTAGGCGAGCTTCGACTTCGCGTACCGCACGATCTCGGCGACCGCGCGGTCCCCGTCGTCGATGCCCGGGAACAGCATGAAGTCGTGCGGCATGCCGGCGTAGTTCGAGAGCTGCACCTCGCGGCCGGCCTTCTTGAGCTTGTCCGCGAACTGCAGCGCGTCGTCGCGCAGCGGGTCGATCGCGCCCGCGATCACGAGCGTGGGCGGGAACTTCGACACGTCGGCGCGCACCGGGCTGGCGAACGGGTCCGCCCAGTCACCCGGCTTCACGTAGCAGTCGCGGAAGAAGGTCATGATCTCGGTGTCGAGCACGCCGTCGTTGGGCGAGAAGGTCTTCATCGACTCACTCGCCAGCGACATCTCGAGCCACGGGCACAACAGCAGCAGCGCGCGCGGCAGCTTCTCGCCCGCCGCCAGGAGCTTCAGCGTGACCGCCGCGGTCGCGTTCCCGCCGGCCGAGTCACCGCCGGCCGCGATGCGCGAGGCGTCGCCCGACAGCTCGGCCGCGTTCTTGGCCACCCAGCGGTACGCCGCCACGCAGTCGTCGAGCGGCGCGGGGTAGCGCGCTTCGGGCGCGAGCCGGTAGTCGACCGACACCACCACCGCACCGATCCCGCTGCACAGCTGCTTGCAGATCTTGTCGTGGGTATCGAGGTTCATGGCCACGTAGCCGCCGCCGTGGAAGAACACGACCACGGGGTAGGGACCCTTCTTCGGATCACCGGGCCAGTACACGCGCGCCGGGATCTTTCCGGCCGGGCCGGGGATCTCGATCATCTTCGTGGCCGCCACGCTGGGAGCGCCCGCCGCCAGAAGCGCCGACAGCGCGCCCAGGCCCTCGCGCAGCGCCTTGGGCTCGAGCACCCGGGTGGCGCGCCCCGCGGCCATCATGTCGAACAGCACCTTCACCTGGGGATTCAGCGCCCCGCGCGGATCAGCAGCCAAGGCAGTCCTCCTCTGTCTGCGTAAGCTACCACTGTCCGGAGGGACGGGCGGGCTCAGCGGACGAAGGGCGTGATCTTCTCGTGCAGCTGCGCGGGCGAGAAGGGCTTGCGCAGATAGTCGTTCGCGCCGGCGGCCAGGGCCTCCTGCACGCGCTCGAGCCCGCCTTCGGTCGTGATCATGACGATCGGCAGGTCGGCCCCACCCAGCGCCTCGTCGCGCACGCAGCGCACCAGTGCGAGCCCGTCCATTCCCGGCATGTTGATGTCGGAGAGGACCAGGTCGAAGTCCTCCTTGCGCAGGGTCTCGAGCGCGCTCGCGCCGTCGCCGGCCTCGGCGAACTCGAGCTCCGCAAAGCCCGCGTCGCGCAGGCCCTTCATGATGATCTTGCGCATCGTCGCGGAGTCGTCGACCACCAATACGCGTGCCATTCGCGACTCCTATTCGGCCCGGGCGTGTCCGCGCTTGATTCGCGCATTCAGTCCCGCACGTCCGCGGACGAGAAGAGCTTGCAATGGATGCGCGCAAGATCGCCGAGATCATCCGGAACGCGACCCACAGCGTGTTCTCGACCATGCTCGGCACCGAGCTCACCGCCCAGGACCCGTTCGAGGACCCGCAGCCCTTCAAGGCCAGCGAGGTCACCGGCTTCATCGGCATGGCGGGCGAGTTCGCGGGCTACGTCTCCATTCACGTGACTCGCTCGCAGGCGACCGACTTCACGGCGCGCCTGGTGGGCGTGGACGTCGAGGAGATCACCTCGGAGGACGAGATCCGCGACGCGGTCGGCGAGATCACGAACATGCTCGCGGGCAACGTGAAGACGGCGCTCTCGACCATGGGCGTGGTCGAGATCGCGCTGCCGACGGTGGTCATGACTCCCAAGGCCGAGCTGCGCGTGCGCGGCGCCCGCGGCCTCGCGGTGCCGTTCGAGGACTACACCGGCGTGTTTCACGTCGAGGTGGTGCTCTCCGACGGCGGCGAGCCCGCCCCGCTCGACCCGGCCTGACTGACTTCGTTCGCCTGCGGCTCACTGCGCGCGCCCGACCTGTGATCGCACGGGCACCCTACCCGTGCTCCGGCGCTTGCGAGCCTCGCTCAGGGCGGCCTTCGCTCGGCCCCTGCGCCCTGAGCTAACATCCGCGGCGATGCGGTGGCTGCTTCCGAAGCTCTGGCTCTCGCTGCTCGTCGGAGCGTGTCTCGTGGCGTGCCATCCGGCGCTCGACCCCGACACGGAGCGCGCGCGCGAGGCGAACGAGCTCTCGCGCAACCTGATGAGCCCGTTCTGCCCGGGCCGCACGATCGCCGATTGCTCGAGCCCCGATGCCGCGACCGTGCGCGAGGAGATCCGCGACGCCCTGGCCGCGGGCGAGTCGCCGGACTCGATCCGGAGACGCATCGAGATGCGCTTCGGCGACCATGTGATCGGCGTACCAAAAGAGGGCATCGGCTGGGCCCTACCCATAGGGGTGCTGATCGCGGGCGCCGGCCTCCTGGCCGTGGCGCTGGTACGCTCGGTCCAACGGCCACGCGCAACCGAGGCCCCCATCTCCCCGGAACTGGAGCGGGATCTGGCGCGCGAGCTGGACGACGTCGAAGGGCGCTGAGCCACTCACTCGGCCGCAGCTCCTCCAGCCTTCCCCGCGGAGTCACTCGGGCTAGCGCCCGGGTGAGGCGCGTCACGCTGTAGACCTGCACGGCGCCGATTCGTGTCGGCGATGATGGAGCGCACTCTCGGAAGGATTGCGGCCTGCGCGGCGTTCGTGCTGCTCGCCCTCGCGGGGACTGCGCATGCCCAGCTGCGCAACGTGAACCTCACGTTCCGCCCGCCCGGCGATGCGCGCGTGGTCGGCTTCCACGTCTACGTGGGCGCCGCTTCGCAGAGCTACGGCGACTACCGCGACGACATCAACTTCATCCCGCCGGTCGACTCGAACGGCGTGGCCAGCTACGCGCTCACCGGCATCGAGCAGTTCCAGAACGTGTACATCTCGCTGAAGTCGTACGACGCGACCGGCAAGGAGTCGGGGTTCTCGAACGAGCTCGTGGTGGCCGCGCAGCAACAGTGTCTCGTGAACGGCTGCAACGACAACAACCCGTGCACGACCGACACCTGCACCGCGACCGGCTGCGTCTTCGATCCCGCGCCGCGCGCCGGCAGCACCTGCGACGACGGCAACGCCATGACCTTCAGCGACATGTGCCAGCCGAGCGGCACGTGCGCGGGCACGCTCGGCCAGTGCAACGCCGACGCCGACTGCCCGGCGCCCGCCGACTCGTGCGCGGGCCCGCAGTCGTGCGTGAACCACAAGTGTGTCGCGGGCTCGTCCCCCAAGCCCGACGAGACCACGTGCTCGGACGGCAAGACCGCGACCAAGTACGACGTGTGTCGCAGCGGCGTGTGCCGCGGCTTCGCCTGTGGCAACGACGCGCAGTGCTCGGACGGCCAGGCCTGCGACGGCGTGGAGCGCTGCGTGAACAACGCCTGCGTGGCCGGCACGCCCATGGTCTGCAGCGACGGCAACGTGTGCAACGGCACCGAGACCTGCGTGGGCTCGGCCTGCGTGCCGGGCACCGCCATGCAGTGTCCGACCGACGACGGCCCGTGCTTCGACGCGTTCTGCGATCCGACGCTGGGCTGCCGGGTCACGATGCATCCCGACGGCGAGTCCTGCCTGACCCAGATGTCGGGCGCCGACGGCACCTGCGCCGCGGGCGTGTGTGTCGCCACGCCGACGCAGCCGCCGGCCTCGCCCGACCCGATGCCGCCGACCAACGACCCGAACATGACGCCGACCGATCCGAACAACCCGCGCGACCCGCGCCCGCCGGTGACTCCGAGTCAGACCGCGTGCAGCGGCAGCTTCGCGGCCGCGACCGACGTCCACCAGGAGCTCGGCCAGGACTCGGAGACCACGCGCACGATCGTGTGGAACGCGCCGCTGAACCCGATGGGCTCCGTGCTCCAGTACCGCCAGGAGAGCGACGGCTTCTGGCGCTCGCTGCGCGCGGTGCCGAAGAAGGTCAACGGCTGCGACGCGACTTACTCGGTCACGCTGCAGAACCTGAGCGCGAGCGCGCGCTACCGCTACCGCGTGAGCGGCGCCGCGACGACCGGCCGCGACTTCAGCGACGGCTTCGCGCTGCAGCCGGGCCCGGCCACGCCGCGCTCGAAGTTCAAGGTGGCGTTCGTCGCGGGCAACGGCCTGCAGCAGAGCGCCCCGTCGGCCGAGGCCGACGCGGTGCTCGACTCGATCAAGAAGGGTCACTTCCCGCTCGTGCTGGGCGGCGGCGGCTACGCGCTCTCGGCCGAGGCGATCGCGAACGGCGCGGCGTCGAACACGCAGCAGGCGATCGACATGTGGAAGGACCAGGCGAGCGTCGTGACCAGCAACTCGATCTTCGCGCCCGTGCTGGGCGACACCGAGGTCGCGAGCTCCGTGCACCAGGAGGTCGCCGCCGACTACGCGGAGTACCTCACGCTCACCGACCCCAACGCGGCGAACCCGAGCTACTCCTACGATTTCGGCTCGACTCACTTCGTGGCGGTGAACGCGCCCACGGTCGGCAACATCCACCCGTCCACGACGGCGGGCGCGGCCACCCTGGCCTGGCTCGACGCGGATCTGGCGGCGGCCCGCGCCAAGGGCGTGCGCTGGATCGTGATCTACATGCACGCCGACCTGTTCTCGAGCGAGAAGACCGACGCGTCGGTGCAGACCCCGCGCAACGCGATCGCGCCCATGCTGATGAAGTACGGCGTGAACCTGGTGCTCTCGGGCGAGGGCAACAGCTTCGAGCGCACGCGCCCGCTGAAGGGCGCCTCGCTGGCCCCGTCGACGATGCTGCCGGACCTCCAGGAGGTCACGACCGCGAACGACGGCGTGATCTTCATGCGCTCGGGCTCGGGCGGTCACGTCGCCTTCAAGCCGTGGCTGCGCGCGGCCCAGCCGACCTGGTCCGCGGTGCGCGACAACACGCACCCGGTCTACCTGCAGCTCACCCTCTCGGACAAGCAGCTCGAAGTGACTGCCTACGGGCTGGACGAGAAGGGCAAGAAGGTGCTGGTCGACGATCTGAAGATCTTCTGAGCCGGAGCCCGGAGCCTGAGCCGGAGCATCTCTGCGCCTGGCGCTCCGGGCTAAAACCCTCGGTCGCTGTTTCGCGAGTACGCTCCAGACGCTCCCTCCGGGTTTTGCCCCGGCCGCGCCGGCGAACCAGAGGTCTCTGACTCCCAAACAAAAATGAGGTCGCGTCGACGTCGGTTGCCTCGTCGACCATGCAGTCCGCGTTCGCTGTGCCATCGGGCGCGGACTGGATGGTCGACGAGGCAACCGACGTCGACGTGTTTGGCCCGAGCGCAGCGCGCGACGATGTTCCCTCGGTGGGAAGTGAGCTTCCACTCTGCGTCGAGCGGGCGACCTCTCTCGAGGCGGCAGCTTCCCGATCGAAGGTCGCTCCACGTGACCCGGTTCGGGGTTCGAGTCTCGGCTTGGCATGGGTTCTGCGTTGTCTCTCGGCGACCGCCAACGGAACGTGCGCCGGGAGCGAGGCCGCGGGCACTCCCAAACACCCGCTTCCCTCCCCACCAAGCTGCGACTCGCTCCCGCGCGCACTTCCGGCGGCGGGCCGCTATTGTCGAATCCTCTGCCAGATGATCGCGTGGGCACCCTACCCACGCTCTGCTGAGGAGGATGCGACATGGCGAGCGGAGCGTCGGGCGTGGGCGCGCTCGTAGTCGGCGGCAAGCGCTACCGCTTCCACCGGCTGGCGAGCATCGAAGAGGCCGGCCTGGGCAAGCTCGCGCGCCTGCCGCGCTCCATCCGGGTTTTGCTCGAGATCCTGCTGCGCCACGAGGACGGCACGATCGTGACCCGCGACGACATCGCGGCGCTCGCGAGCTGGTCGGCGTCGGGCAAGAACGAGCGCGAGATCGCGTTCCGTCCCGCGCGCGTGGTGCTCCAGGACCTGACGGGCGTGCCGGCGGTGGTCGACCTGGCGGTGATGCGCGACGCCATGGCGCAGCTCGGCGGCGATGCCAGGCGCATCAACCCGCTGCGGCCCGCCGACCTCGTGATCGACCACTCCGTGCAGGTCGACTTCTTCGGCACGCCCGACGCGGCCGCGAAGAACTCCGCGCTCGAGTTCGAGCGCAACCGCGAGCGTTTCGAGTTCCTGCGCTGGGGGCAGTCGTCGTTCGAGCGGCTGCGCGTGGTGCCGCCGTCGACCGGCATCGTGCACCAGGTCAACATCGAGTATCTCGCGCCGGTCGTGTTCGCCGAAGAGGTGAACGGCGAGTGGCTCGCGTACTTCGACACCGTGGTCGGCACCGACTCGCACACCACCATGGTCGGCGGGCTCGGCGTGGTGGGCTGGGGCGTCGGCGGGATCGAGGCCGAGGCGTCGCTGCTCGGCCAGCCGCAGTCGATGCTGATTCCCGACGTGGTCGGCTTCCGCATGACCGGCAGCCTGCCCGCCGGCGCGACCGCGACCGACCTCGTGCTCACCGTGACCCAGATGCTGCGCAAGCACGGCGTGGTCGAGAAGTTCGTCGAGTTCTTCGGCCCCGGCGTGCGCTCGCTGTCGGTCGCCGACCGCGCCACGATCGCCAACATGGCGCCCGAGTACGGCGCCACGATCGGCTACTTCCCGATCGACGAGAAGACACTCGAGTATCTGAAGCTCACCGGGCGCAGCGACGAGCAGATCGCGCTGGTCGAGGCCTACGCGCGCGCGCAAGGCACGTTCGCCGACGCCGGCGCGCCCGATCCCGAGTACAGCTCGATCCTCGAGCTCGACCTGGGCACGGTCGCGCCATGTCTCGCGGGGCCGTCGCGGCCGCAGGACCGGGTGCTCCTGCCCGACGTGAAGAGCGAGTTCGCGCGCGCGCTCCCCAGCCTGATCGGCGGCAAGGCCGCCCCCGACGCGGCCGCGCTCGCGCGCCGCGTGCCGATCCAGATATCGGGCGCCAAGGCCGAGCTCGCGCACGGCTCGATCGTGATCGCGGCGATCACCAGCTGCACCAATACCTCGAACCCGAACGTGCTGACCGCGGCGGGCTTGCTCGCCAGGAACGCGCTCGAGCGCGGACTCACGACCCAGCCCTGGGTCAAGACCAGCCTCGCGCCCGGCTCGCGCGTGGTCGCCGACTATCTCGCGCAGTCGGGGCTGCTCGCGCCGCTCGAGAAGCTCGGCTTCGGCATCGTCGGCTACGGCTGCACGACCTGCATCGGGAACAGCGGCCCGCTGCCCCAGCCGGTCGCGGACGGCATCGCCGAGGGGGGTCTGGTCGCGGCCGCGGTGCTCTCGGGCAACCGCAACTTCGAGGGCCGGATCAACGCGCTGGTGCGCGCCAACTATCTCGCCTCGCCGCCGCTCGTGGTCGCGTACGCGCTGGCGGGGCGCATCGACCTCGACCTGACACGCGAGCCGCTCGGCACCGACAAGGCGGGCAAGCCCGTCCACCTGGCCGACATCTGGCCCAAGCCCGACGAGGTGCAGCGCGCGGTCGCGAGCTCGGTCAAGCGCGAGATGTTCCAGCGCCGCTACGCCGACGTGTTCCAGGGCGACAGTCACTGGCGGGGCATCCAGGCGCCGGCCGGCGACCGCTACGCGTGGTCCAACGCCTCGACCTACATCCGCAAGCCGCCGTACTTCGACGGCATCCAGCGCGAGCCGGCGGCGCGCGGCGACATCCGCGGCGCGCGCGTGCTGGCGCTCTTGGGTGACTCGGTCACCACCGACCACATCTCGCCCGCCGGCTCGATCTCACCCAAGGCGCCGGCCGCGAAGTGGCTGCTCGACCAGGGCGTGGCGCAGGAGGACTGGAACTCCTACGGCGCGCGGCGCGGCAACCACGAGGTCATGGTGCGCGGCACCTTCGCCAACACGCGCCTGCGCAATCAGCTCGCGCCCGGCACCGAGGGCGGAGTCACGACCTACCTGCCCGACGGCGACGTGACCTCGATCTTCGAGGCCTCCGAGCGCTATCAGCGCGCGGGCGTGCCGCTGGTGGTGATCGCCGGCGCCGAGTACGGCTCGGGCTCGTCGCGCGACTGGGCCGCCAAGGGCACCATGCTGCTTGGCGTGCGCGCGGTGATCGTGAAGAGCTTCGAGCGCATCCACCGCTCGAACCTCGTGGGCATGGGCGTGCTGCCGCTCGAGTTCGCCGATGGCGCCAGCGCGCAGTCGCTCGGGCTCAGCGGCCGGGAGCTGTTCGACCTGGAAGGGCTCGACGCGCTGCGCCCGCGGCAGACGCTCGTCGTGCGCGCGCGTGGCGAGAAAGGCGGCGAAAAGACCTTCCGGGTCAGCGTGCGCATCGACACGCCGCGCGAGCTCGACTACTACCGCCACGGCGGCATCCTGCCCTACGTCCTGCGCCAGCTCGCCTGACCCGTCCTGTGGTCGCATGGGCACCCGGCCCATGCTCCGGCCCCCTCGGCGCGCAAGCGTCGTGCGCCCGGCGCCGATGGATGGACTGCGCAGCCCTGCGCCGCAAGACGAGGTTTGCCTTTGGTTTCCGACCCCGCCCTGATTTCGGAGTTCGTCACCGAGTCACTCGAGCACCTCGAGCGGGCGGAGCCGCTCTTGCTCGAGATGGAGAAGCGCGGTACGGGCGAGTCGGCGGCGGTGAACGAGATCTTCCGCGCCATCCACAGCATCAAGGGCGCCGCGGGCTTCCTCGGGCTCGCGAACATCTCCGCGCTCTCGCACGCGCTCGAGAGCCTGCTCATGCGGCTGCGCGACGGTGAGTTCGACTTCCAGCCCGCCATGGCCGACCCGCTGCTGCGCGGCATCGACGCGCTGCGCCGCATGCTCGGCTCGCTGCCGCAAGGCGAGGGCGAGCCCGCCGACGCGCTGTGCGCCGCGCTCACGGCACTGGTCGAGCGCGGCAGCGCGACTCACTCGATCGGCGCGGAGGCCATGACCGACCCGTTCCAGCAGGCCTGCGCCGAGCAGCGCCGCAAGGGCAAGCACGTGGTGCGGATCGCGCTGCCGCAGAAGCGGCGCGAGCGCGAACGCCTGCTCACGGCGCTCGGCCGCTACGGCGAGCGCGTCGAAGAGGCGGGCGAGAAGAAGAGCGTGGTGTTCGCCTCGCCGCTCGAGCTGGATCTGCTGGCCGAGGCGATCGGGCTTCCGGCCGAGTCACTCAGCGTGGTGCGCGCGCCCGTCGACGGCGCGGTCGACGAGTTTCCGCTGCCCGACGACGCGCGCCCGCTGCCGCTGTATTTCGGCCAGATCGCGGTCGATCTCGGCTTCCTGAACGACGAGCAGCGGCGCGAGGTGCTGCGCGCGCAGCGCGGGTCGCTCCTGCGCCGCTCGTTCAGCGCCACGGCGATCGCGCTGGGTATCCTGACCGTGGAGCAGGCCGAGGCGATCGCCGCCGCCCAGGCCCAGAGACTCGCCGACGCCGAGCTGCCCGCGCACCCGTTCGAGGAGGAGGAGCGGCCCGAGGCCGTGCGCCCGTCCGAGGGCGCGGACGCCCTCGACGAGCAGATCAGCGGCGCCGAGCGCCGCGCCGAGACCATCCGCGTGTCACTCACTCTGCTCGACAAGCTCATGAACCTGGCGGGCGAGCTCGTGCTCGGGCGCAATCAGATGCGCCAGCTGCTGGAGAGCTCGACCCAGCCCGGCGTGAAGTCGGTGCTGCAGAACCTGGATCTCGTCACCACCGAGATGCAGGAGAACATCATGAACACGCGGATGCAGCCGATCCGCGTGCTCTTCGACCGCATGCCCCGCTTGGTGCGCGACATCGCGCACCGGCTCGGCAAGCGCGTGGAGCTGGAAGTCACCGGCGGCGACGTAGAGCTCGACCGCTCGATCATCGAGGCGCTGGCCGACCCCATGACGCACATGCTGCGCAACGCGGTCGACCACGGGCTCGAGGACCCCAAGGGCCGCACCGTGCTGGGCAAGTCCGAAGTCGGCCGCGTGGCGGTGCGCGCCTATCACGAGCGCGGGCGCGTGGTGATCGAGGTGCAGGACGACGGCCGCGGCATCGATCCCGAGCGCGTGAAGGAGGCCGCGGTACAGCGCGGCGCGATCACGCGCGACCAGGCGCAGGCGCTGTCCGAAAAGGACGCCGTCGCGCTGATCTTCCAGCCGGGTCTCTCGACCGCGACCGAGATCTCCGACGTGTCGGGCCGCGGCGTCGGCATGGACGTGGTGCGCACGAACATCCAGAGCCTGGGCGGGCAGATCGAGGTGTCGAGCGCGATCGGCGAGGGCACGCGCCTGCGCATCCACCTGCCACTCACTCTGGCGATCATCCCGTCGCTGATCGTCTCGGTCGAGGGCGAACGCTTCGCGATCCCGCAGCTCAACGTGGTCGAGGTCGTGCGGCTGAAGCGCGAGGCCGAGCAGGTCGAACGCATCCGCTCGAGCGAGGTGCTGCGGCTGCGCGGTGACCTGCTGCCGCTGGTGCGCCTGGCGCAGTGTCTCGAGATCCGCCGCTCGGAGCAGAGCCAGCGCACGCGTGCGAACGTGGTGATCCTGCGCTCCGGGGCGCACCTGTACGGCTTGGTGGTCGACGAGCTCCACGACAGCGAGGAGATCGTGGTCAAGCCCGTGTCGACCTATCTCTCCGACTGCGGCTGGTACGCGGGCGCGACCATCCTGGGCGACGGCCGCGTGGCCATGATCCTCGACGCGCTCGGCATCGCCAAGCGCGCGCAGATCCGCTTCGACGAGATCGCCGATGCCGATCCGCGCCGAGGCGAGCAGGCCGAGCCGGCGGCGCCGGCCGCGGAACGCCGGTCACTCGTGGTGTTCTCGAACTCCGCCGACGAGCGCTTCGCCATGTCGCTGCGCGAGCTGCTGCGGCTCGAGCGCGTGGAGAAGCCGCAGGTCGAGTGGGTCGGCTCGCGGCGCTTCCTGAAGCACCGCGGGCGCACGATCCCGCTGGTCAGGCTCGAGGACGTGCTGCCGGTGCGCGGCGGCGGCGAGGAAGCCGACGAGTTCTTCGTGCTGATCCCGCGCCTGGAAGGGCTCGAGGCCGGCATCATCGCCACCCGCATCGTCGACACGCTCGAGTCCGACGCCCAGCCCGACCGCTCGCAGCTGAACGCGCCGGGCCTCGCGGGCTCCGCGATCATCGAGGACCGACTCACTCTGTTCATCGACGCGCCCGCGCTGCTCGAGGCGGCCGGCATCGAGAGGACGGACGCGTCATGAACGCCACGGCCAGCAGCGAGCGCCGCTACTGCACGTTCTATCTGGGCGACGAGTGCTACGGCATCGACATCCTGACCGTGCGCGAGATCAACCGGCAGGTGCAGATCACGCCCGCGCGCGGTGCGCCCGGCGCGGTGCGCGGGCTCATGAACTTGCGCGGACAGATCGTGACGGTGATCGATCCCGCCGTCCGGCTCGGCTACCCGGCGCGCGAGCAGAAGAAGAGCACGCGGCTGGTGATCCTGAAGACCAACTCGGACCTCGCGGGCCTGGGACTCACGGGGCTCGCCACCAACGACGAGCTCGCGGGCTTCTGGGTGGACCGCATCTCCGACGTGATCACCGTCGCGGAGGATCAGATCGCCCCCGCTCCGCCCGATCAGTCCGGGAAGAACGACCATCTGTTGGCCGCGGTGGTGCAGCTCAAAGATCAGGTGATTCGCATCGTCGACCCGAGCGCGCTCTTGCGGCTCGGCGACACGGAGTAGGCATGGCCGACACGCTCAAGGTTCTGATCGTCGACGACAGCGCAATCTACCGCAGCCTGGTGCAGGGCTGTCTGCGCGAGATGCCCGACTTGCAGTGTGTCGGCACCGCGGGTGACGGCAAGGACGCGATCGCCAAGGCCGCCGAGCTGCGGCCCGACTTGATCCTGCTCGACGTGGAGATGCCGGTGATGGGCGGCGTCGAAGCCATGCCCAAGCTGCGCAAGCTCCTGCCGAACGCGGGCATCATCATGGTGTCGAGCCTGACCACGAACGGCGCGAACATCACCATGGAGGCGCTGCAGGCGGGCGCGTTCGACTTCGTGACCAAGCCGCAGGTGAAGCCCGGCGAGGATGGCTTCGCGGCGCTGCGCGAGCCGCTGTCGACGGTGATCGACGCCTTCCGCGAGGGCCGCGCGCAGCGCGCCAAGCCCGCGAAGGTGCAGAAGCCCAAGGGCGCGCGCGGCAAGGCGCCCGCGATCGACGTGGTAGCGATCGGCAGCTCGACGGGCGGGCCGAGCGCGCTGGCCGAAGTGATTCCCATGCTGCCCGCCGACCTGCGCGTGCCGGTGCTGATCGTGCAGCACATGCCGGCGCGCTTCACGGCGTCGCTCGCGAC
>DATKAO010000130.1 GCA_035498015.1 Myxococcota bacterium | reverse complement strand
TTCGCGGCCTCCGGCTCCACCTGCAGCGACTCGAACGCTTGCACCACGGGCGAGACCTGCAACGGCTCCGGCAGCTGCGGCGGCGGCTCCGCCCTGGTCTGCAACGACTCGAACGCCTGCACGGCCGACAGCTGCAACCCGTCGAGCGGCTGCGTGTTCAATCCGGCGCCGATGAACGGCACGTCGTGCAACGACGGCAACGCGTGCACCCAGGTCGACACCTGCAACGCGGGTGTCTGCGTCGGCGGCAGCGCCACGGTGTGCAATGACTCGAACGGCTGCACGGCCGACAGCTGCAATCCGTCCACGGGCCTGTGCGTGTTCAACCCGGCGCCGTTGAACGGCACGTCCTGCAACGACGGGCACGTCTGCACCCTGGGCGACGTCTGCTCGGGCGGCACCTGCGCGGGCTCGCCCGCCCCCGACGGCGACACCGACGGCACCTGCAACGCCGCCGACAACTGCCCCTATGTGTCGAACCCCGGCCAGGAAGATGCGGGCGGCATCGGGTTCGCGATCCCCGACGGCATCGGCAACGTGTGTCAGTGCGGCGACGTGAGCGGCGAAGGCATCGTCGACCAGGGCGACGTGACCCTGTACCGAGCGCACCTCGCGAACCCCAGCGGCGTGCCGTTCAATCAGTCCGCGCTCGACAAGTGCTCGGTGGCCGGCGGCACGGCGACCGTGTGCGACGTCCTCGACGTGGTCGTGATCCGGCGCGCGGTGGCCGGGCTCGCCGCCAGCCTGCCGCAGCAGTGCCAGGCTGCGATTCCTCACTGATCCGATACTGACTGACTTCGCTCGCCTGCGGCTCGCTGCGCGCGGCTACGCCGCTTGCGGGCCTCGCTCAGGGCGGCCTTCGCGAAGCCCTGACTGACTTCGCTCGCCTGCGGCTCGCTGCGCGCGGCTTCGCCGCTTGCGGGCCTCGCTCAGGGCGGCCTTCGCGAAGGCCTAGAACCCCGACAGCGCCGCGAAGCGCGCGCGGTGGTAGGCCGCGTCACCCAGCGTGAGCTCCGCGACGCGCGCGCGCTTCAGGAACAGGCCGATCTCCTCCTCGTCGGTGACTCCGATGCCGCCGTGCATCTGCACGGCCTCGTTGCCGACCAGGAAGGCGGTGTCGGAGAGGCGCGCCTTGGCGACCGAGGCCAGGAGGGGCACGTCGGGGCGCTTCTCGTCGATCGCGCGCAGCGCGTCGAGCACGATCGAGCGCGAGAGCTCCACCTCGGTGAACATCACCGCGGCGCGGTGCTTCAGCGCCTGGAAGCTGCCGATCGCCACGCCGAACTGCTTGCGCGTCTTCAGGTAGCTCACGGTGCGCTCGAAGGCCTCGGCGACCGTGCCCAGCGTCTCGGCGCACAGGCCGATCGTCGCGCGGTCGAGCACCGGGTCGAGCACGTCGGCCCCGCGGCCCACCGTGCCGATCGCCGCCGAGCGGTCGACCTCGACGCCGTCGAGCTGGAGCTGCGCCGCGTTGCGGCCGTCGACCATGACCGTGCGAGTCACCTGGAGCCCGCGCGCGTTCTTGGGCACGAGGAACAGCGCCAGCCCGTCGCGCTCGCCGGGCTTGCCGGACACGCGCGCGACCACCACGGTCTGGTCCGCCACGTGGCCGTCCTGCACGAAGGTCTTCTTGCCCGTGAGCTTGTAGCCGTCGCGGCTGGCCTCGGCGCGGGTCGCCACCTGGTACGGCGCGTGGTGCGCGCCTTCCTGGAGCGCGAGCGCGAGGATCGCCTCGCCCTTGGCTACGCGCGCGAGGATCTCCTTGCGCTGCGTGCCGTCGCCGGCCAGCAAGAGCGCGTTCGCGCCCAGGAGGAGCGTCGAGAAGAGGGGGGTCGCGGCGAGCGTGCGCCCGCACTCCTCGAGCACGATGCCGAGCTCCGCGTAGCCCAGGTCGGCGCCGCCGTGCTCCTCGGGCAGGACGATGCCCGCCCAGCCGAGCTCCGCCATCTGACTCCACAGCTCGCGCGAGAAGCCGACCGGGTCGTTCGAGTCGCGCAAGCGGCGCAGCTCCTTCACCGGCGAGTGCTCGGCGATGAACTCACGCGCGGTGTTGCGCAGCAGCTCCTGCTCTTCAGAGAGTGCGAGTGACATGTGATTCCTCCACGGAAGGCACGCCGCAGGTGTGCCGTGCGGGCAGCGCGGCTTCGCCGCGCGCTGACCCGCTCAGTCAGGCAGGCCAAGCACGCGCTTGGCGATGATGTTGAGCTGGACCTCGCTCGTGCCGCCCTCGATCGAGTTGCCCTTCGAGCGCAGCCACTCGCGCGTGGTCGCGAGCTCGCGCGGCGAGAAGCCGCTGCCTTCCCAGCCCAGGGCCTGCGAGCCCAGGATCTTCACCAAGAGCTCGTAGCGGCGCTTGTTCATCTCGGTGCCGTACAGCTTGAACATCGACGACGCCGCGCCGGGGCCCTGCCCCGCCTTGGCCTCCTCGACCGAGCGCCGCACGGTGGTGGCGAAGACGCGCTGGTCCATCAGGTGCTGCACGACCTCGGAGCGGATCACCGGGTCGGCGATGCGCCCGGAATCGTCGCCGCAGTACTCCTTGGCGAGCTGCTCCATGGTGGCGCCGCCGCCGCTCGCGGCCAGGCCGAAGCCCATGCCGCCGATCATCTCGCGCTCGTGCTGCAGGAGCTTCTTGGCGATCGTCCAGCCGCCGTTCTTCACGCCCACCAGGTTCTTCTTGGGCACCTTCACGTCCTGGAAGAACGTCTGGCAGAAGGGCGAGCTGCCACTGATCAGCTTGATCGGCGAGACACTCACGCCCGGTGACTCCATGTCGAACAAGAGGAACGAGATGCCGTCGTGCTTGGCGGCGTTGGGGTCGGTGCGCACCAGACAGAAGATCCAGTCCGCGTAGTTCGCGTACGAGGTCCAGATCTTCTGGCCGTTCACGAGATAGTGGTCGCCCTTGTCCTCGGCGCGCGTCTGCAGGCCCGCCAGGTCGGAGCCCGCGCCGGGCTCGCTGTAGCCCTGACACCAGCGGATCTCGCCGCGCACGATCTTGGGCAGGTGCTCGCGCTTCTGCTCCTCGTTGCCGTACTCGAGCAGGACGGGGCCGAGCATGGTGATGCCGAAGCTGATCAGCGGCGGGCGCGCGCGGATCTTGCGCAGCTCGTCGGCCAGCACGCGCGCCTGCGCCGCAGTGAGTCCGCCGCCGCCGTACTCTTTCGGCCAGGTCGGGCAGGTCCAGCCGCGGGCGGCCATGCGGTCGAGCCAGAGCTTCTCCTCGGGGTTCGCGTACTGCTTGCGCCGGCCGCCCCAGTTGGCCTCCTCCTCGGAGCCCATGGGCTTGCGCATCGATGGCGGGCAGTTCTCCTCGAGCCACTTCGCGACGTCGGCGCGGAACGTGTCTGGGTTCTCCAAGCGAAAATCCTCCCGAAAACCGGTTGCCGCGCCCGGCTGGCGCGACGGGGGCTGCCCCGCCCTGGCGGCGCGGCGCGTATCGTATGCGCGGGGGGCGGGAGCCCGCAAGGAGTTGAACTCGTGGCCCCGCTGCCCCATATAGGCCCCCCATGAGAGCGCTGCGGCGGCTGGTGGGACTCGAGGATCGCGGCGCCAACGACGCGCGCGACACGGCGACGGTGCGGCGCATCGCGCGCGAGCTCGACGCGCTGCCGCCGGCCGAGGCGCGCTTCCTGGCCGCGTTCGCCTACGTGCTCGCCCGCGTGGCGCGGGCCGACCTCGAGATCTCGCGCGAGGAGACCGAGCAGATGCTGAAGCTGGTGCGCGAATACTCGACGCTCAGCGAAGCTCAGGCGCTCCTGGTGGTGCAGATGGCGAAGACCCAGGCCACCGCGCTCGCGGGCACCGAGAACTATCTCGTGACGCGCCAGTTCAAGGAGATGTCGAACCGCGCGCAGCGCATCGACCTGTTGCGCTGCCTGTTCGCGGTCGCGGCGGCCGACAACAACATCTCCGTGGTCGAGAACAACGAGATCACGCAGATCGGCGAGGAGCTGGGCTTCGACTCGCGCGAGATCGCCGCGGTGCGCGCGGCCTACCGCGACCAGCTCTCGGTGCTGAAGGACGTGCCCGAGTGACTCGCGCCGTGCTCTTCGACTTCGGCGGCACGCTCTACGACTACCGCTGCTTCGCGCGCGCGGAAGCCGAGAGTCTCTCGCAGCTGGTGCGCTGGGCGGGCTCCGACGCGGGCCCGGACGCGATCGCCCGCGCGCAGCGCGCCGCCTCGAAGCAGGTGTTCGAGAGCTACCGAGAGCGCCCGTTCTACCTGCACAGGGACTTGTTCGACGACACCTCGCACGCCGTGCTCGCAGAGCTCGGCGTGCGCGCCGACGCCGACACGCTCGAGCGCTACCGCAAACTGCGCTGGGACCTGCACGCGCGCGACTTCGCGCTGCGGCCCGGTGTGCGCGAGACGCTCGACGGGCTGCGCGCGCGCGGGCTGCACATCGGCATGGTCTCCAACATCGACGACGATCAGCTCGACCACCTGCTCGCGATCGCCTCCGTGCGCAGTCACTTCGACGCCGTGCTGTCGAGCGAGCGCGCGCGCTCGTGCAAGCCGGCGCCCGACATCTTCCGGCAGGCGCTCGCCTCCGCGGGCTGCGCGCCCGGCGAGGCGATCTTCGTGGGTGACTCGCTGTTCCACGACGTGGGCGGCGCGAACGCGCTCGGCCTGCGCTCCGTGCTGATCTGGCACCGCGAGGACCGCGAGCCGCCGGCGCAGGGTCCGCGACCCCAGCACGTGATCCGGCGCTTCGACGAGCTGCTCGAGATCGCGCGGTGACTCCCGAAGAGATCGCGGCGGCGGGCGAACAGGTGCCGCTGCTCGAGGGCATCCGCAGCGCCCGCGCGATCCGTCGGCTCCGGCCGGATCCGGTGCCGCGCGAGCTGATCCGCAAGGTGTGCGAGGCGGGCACGTTCGCCCCCAGCGGCGGCAACCGGCAGCCGTGGGTCTTCGTGGCAGTCACCGAGCCGGAGCGCCGCGCCTGGGTGGCCGAGCGCTATCTGCGCGCCTTCCGCAGCTACATCGCTCCCGCCGAGCTGGCGGCCCGCGACCCGAGTTTCCCCGAGGCAGGACGCCGCAACATGCGCGCGGCGATCTGGCTCGCCGAGCACCTGCACGAGGTGCCCGTACACCTGTTCGTGGCGGGGTGGGAGCGCCGCGGGGAGCCCCAGCTGCAGGCCCTGTTTCCCTGCGTGCAGAATGTACTTCTGGCCTGCCGGGCCGTAGGACTCGGCGCCTCACTCACCACCATGCACCGGTCCTTCGGCCGTGAGTGCGACGCGTGGCTCGGCCTGCCCGAGAAATGCCCCAGCGCCGCGCTGTTACCCATCGGTTGGCCGCTCGGAAAGCACGGGCGCCCGCCCCGCAGGCCCGTCGACGGCTGCCTGCACTGGGAGGCACTCACGAGTTAACCCAGGATTCACGGCCCGGTTTATGCTTGAGGGGTCAGAACCGGGGAGGTCGATCATGACCCGAGGCTCCGTGACTGGCCTGGAGCGCGCCATGGCGCGCCGGATCCTGCAAACGCGCGGTGACCCGCGCATCCGACTCGTGCTCTGGAACGGCGAGGAGGTACGCTGCTCCGACCTGCCGCCCGTGGGCCGCGTGGCGTTCCGTGACCGCCGGCTCATGCTCGACCTGGCGCTGCACCCCGATCTCGGCCTGGCCTGCGCCTATCAGGACGGCCGGATCGAGATCGAGGGCGACCTGCCGACCGTGTTGAAGCTCGTGCTCGCCGTGCCCGAGCGATTCACTCTGGCCAAGCGCGCCCGCGACGCCTGGGAGCTGTTCCGCCGGCGCAGCAAGTCACTCTCGCGCTCGCGCGAGAACATCCACCGCCACTACGACCTGGGCAACGAGTTCTACGCGCAGTGGCTCGACGAGCGCATGGCCTACACCTGCGCGTATTTCCCGACGCCGACCGCCTCGCTCGAAGAAGCGCAGGTCGCGAAGATGGAGCACGTGTCGCGCAAGGTCTGGCTGCGGCCGGGCGAGCGCGTGATCGAGGCCGGCTGCGGCTGGGGCTCGCTCGCGCTGCACATGGCTCGACACCACGGTGTGTACGTCACCGCCTACAACATCTCCGAGGAGCAGGTCGCGTACGCGCGCGAGCGCGCCAAGGCCGAAGGCCTCGACGACCGTGTCGAGTACCGGCTCGACGACTACCGGAACGTGACCGGCAGCTTCGATGCGTTCGTGTCGGTCGGCATGCTGGAGCACGTGGGCGACGAGAACTACGACGCGCTCGGACGAGTCATCGACCGCTGTCTGCCCGAGCACGGCCGCGGCCTGATCCACTCGATCGGGCGCGTGCAGCGCCGGCCCATGGATCCATGGATCGAGCGCAACATCTTCCCGGGCTCGTACTCACCCACGCTCGAGGAGATGGTCGGCATCCTGTCGCCCTACGACCTGGCGGTGATCGACGTGGAGAACCTGCGCCTGCACTACGAGAAGACGCTCGAGCACTGGCTGGAGCGCTTCGAGAAGCAGGCGGCCGCCGTCGAGCGCCGCTTCGACGCGCGCTTCGTGCGCACCTGGCGGCTGTATCTCGCGGGCTCGATCGCGTCGTTCCACGTCGGCAACCTGCAGCTGTGGCAGGTCGTGTTCCAGCGCCCGCGCTCGCGCGACCTGCCCTGGAACCGCGCCCACCTGTACGGTGGCGGGCGCTAGCTTGGACGAGTTCGACGCGATCGTCGTCGGCGGCGGGCCGGCCGGCTCGACCTGCGCCTGGCAGGCCGAGAGACTCGGGCTGCGCGTGGCGCTGCTCGACGCCAAGCAGTTCCCGCGCGACAAGGTATGCGCGGGCTGGGTCACGCCGCAGATCCTCGCCGAGCTCGAGCTCGACGCCCACGAGTACGCCGCCGGCGGCCGGGTGATCCAGCCGATCCGCGGCTTCGAGGTGAGCCTGGCGGGCGGCAAGCCGGCGCGAGTCACCTACCCCGAGGTCGTGAGCTACGGCATCCTGCGCTGCGAGCTCGACGCGTACCTGCTCGGGCGCTCGGGCGCCAAGCTGTTCCTGGGCGAGCCGCTGCGCACGCTGGCGCGCGACGGCGGCGCCTGGGTCGTGAACGGCGCCCTGCGCGCGCCCGTCCTGGTCGGCGCCGGGGGTCACTTCTGTCCCGTCTCCCGCCAGCTCGCGCCCGACGCGCGCGCCACCGAGCCGGTGATCGCCGCACAGGAGGTCGAGTTCGCGCTCGACGCCGAGCAGGCGCGGCGCTGCCCCGTGTCACCCGAGGTGCCGGAGCTGTTCTTCGAGCGCGACCTGCGCGGCTACGCGTGGCTCGTGCGCAAGGGGCCCGTGCTGAACGTCGGCATCGGCCGGCAGGACACGCACGATCTGTCGGGTCACGCGCAGCGCTTCCTGGCGCTGTGCGAGTCACTCGGCAAGCTGCCGCCGCGCACGCCGCCCAAACGCCACGGCCACGCCTACGTGCTGTACGGCCAGACGCCGCGGCCGCTCGCGGGCGACGGCTTCGTGCTCGTGGGAGACTCGGCGGGGCTCGCCTGGCCGCAGAGCGGCGAGGGCATCCGGCCGGCGGTCGAGTCGGGCCTGCTGGCCGCGCGCGCGCTCGCGGCCCAGGATCTCGAGAGCTACGCGCGCGCCATGGAAGCGCGCTTCGGCCCGCGCGACCGCCCGCTCGGGCCCGGTCTCTCCGACCATCTGCCTGCGCGCATCCGGCCCTGGCTGGTGGAGAAGCTGCTCGGCAATGCCCTGTTCGCGCGCCGGGTCGTGGTCGACGGCTGGTTCCTGCACCGCGGCCAGGCGGCGCTTCCGTCACGCTGAGCGCAGCGTGATCTCCGTGATCTCGGCCGGCGCGAACAGCCGCATGGGCGGGCCCCAGAAGCCGGTGCCGCGGCTCACGTACAGCTCGGAGCCGTTGCGCGCGTAGCGGCCCGCGACGAACGGCTCGACCAGCCGCACCAGGTGCACGAACGGCCAGATCTGCCCGCCGTGCGTGTGACCCGAGAGCTGCAGGTCTACACCGTTCTGTGACGCCCGCTTGAAGGTGTTGGGGTCGTGCGCGAGCAGCAAGAGCGGCAGCGCCGGGTCGCGGCCCGCGAGCGCCGCCGCCAGGTCTTCGCGCTGGCCGTCGCCGAAGCCGCCGCGGTGGTCGTCCACGCCCGCCAGCGTGAAGCGCGCGCCCGCCTGCTCGAGCTCGACGTGCCGGTTGCGCAGCGGCACGAGCCCGAGCCGCTCCACGACCCCCACCCAGGCGTCCGCCCCGGAGTAGTGGTCGTGGTTGCCCGTCACGAAGTAGCTGCCGTGGCGCGCGCGCAGGCCGCCGAACGGCGCGACCTCGTCGGCCAGGAGCCGCGCGCTGCCGTCGACCAGGTCGCCGGTCACGCACACCAGGTCGGCGCCGAGCGCGTTCACGCGCTCGGTCAGGTGCCGCGAGAAGCGCCGGTCGCGCAGCGGCCCGATGTGGATGTCACTGATCTGGGCGATCCGGAAGCCGTCGAGCGCGCGCGGCCAGCGCGCGAGCGGGATCTCGACCCGCGCGAGCCGCGGCGGCCGCAGCGCCGCGATCAGTCCGAACAGGGCCGCTGCGCACACCAGCGCGAACGACACCGCGGCCTGCACGCGCGCCGAGGCCTGGAACGACGGCAGCTCGTCGCCCGCCGCGTAGGCCACGCCGCCCGCGATCCAGCGCGCGGCGTCGCCCGCCGCCAGCACCACCAGGGAGAGGAACGCGACTCCCATCCAGACCGACGCCGGCCAGCCGACCAGCCGGTTCCAGGGCGGGCGCACGAGTCTCTCGGCGAGCGGCTGCGCGAACAGAGACACGAAGCCGAGCGCGATCGCGCCCAGCGCAGTCACTCGCGCCGCGCCCGACAGCTCTGGATCGAACACGAAGCGCTGCGCGATGTACAAGTGCCCGCCCACCACCACGGTGGCCGCGATCGTCAGGAAGACCAGCCCGGCCAGGATGCGCTGCGCGCTGCTCATGGCTGCGAAGCTATCGAAGCGCGCGCGCGTCGGCTCGCGAGGATCAGCCCGAGCGCCCAGACGCCCAGCGAGATACCCGAGATCCATAGACCCGCCACGCGCGACGCGGGCGGCGCGAGCTCGAGGCGCACCTGCGCGTCGCCTGCCGGCACCTCGAGCTCGACCGTGCCGAGCGGGCTGGGCCGCCACTCGGCGGGCGCGCCGTCGATCTCGGCCCGCCAGCCGGGAAAGGCGAAGCGCGCCAGCCGCAGCCGCGCGCGCAGCGGCGAGTGAGTCGCTAGCAGGATGCGCGTGCCGCCGTCTTCCAGGGTCTCGATGCGCGTCGCCCCGGTGGCCGCCACGACCGGACCGTCGCTCGGCCGTTCGAGCCGCCACACGTTGGGGTCACTCGCGCGCGGCAGGTACTCGTCGCCCACGGTCACCGACGCCAGGCTCTCGCGCACCGCGCTCGGGCTGGCGAAGGCCGCGACCGCGGCCTGCGCTTCGGGCGGAAGCGGCCGGTACGCGCGCAGCATCGGGACGGCGTTGAGCGCGAGCCCGGCCGCCAGGCCGAGCTCGAAGAGCGCGCGCGTGCGCGCGGACCGGCGCGCGAGGGCACAGGCCGTGACCAGCGCCATCAGGCCGGCCGAGACCAGACCCAACGGCCCGAGCATGCGCCACGGGAACTGGAACAGCGGCAGGCCCGGCATCGCCGCCCAGACCGGCGCGCTCGCCGGAATCACCAGGAACACGAGCCCGAGCGCGGCCGCGCACAGCCAGCCCAGCATGCGCCGTGTGCTGCGCGCGGCGGCGGCGGAGAGCGGCCCGGCGGCCAGCACGAGCGCAGGAGTCACGAGCCCGACCGAGAAGAAGCGCCCGTAGCCGAAAACATCGGTCAGTGACTGGAACTGGCTCCGGTAGTCGAACTTGCCGCGCACGAGCTCCTCGGGCCGGATCCAGTCGCGCAGCGCCAGCACCGGCAGCCAGAAGAAGGCCGAGAGCGCGAGCCCCGCCGCGAGCCCGCCCGCCACCGCGGCCCAGGTGATTCGCGTGCCCCGCCCGTGCAGCGCGAGCGCGCTGGCCAGCACCGCGGCCACCGCCACTCCGGCCGTCAGGTTGTGCGCCAGCGCCACGCCGGCGAGCCCGGCCGAGATGGCCGCGAACGCCCGGAGCGGCGCGCGCGCCGCGGCGGTCACGCCCGCCAACGGCACCGGCAGGAGACAAAGCGCGAGAAACTCCGCGTCGGCGTTGCGCGCCCACTTGTCGCACAGCAGATACGGGTGGAGCAGGAAGCAGACGGTCCCGAGCCGCACCGCCGCGGGCGAGCGCACGCCCAGCGCGTCGAGCAGGCCGGCCAGGAAGGCCCGCACGGCGGGCACCGAGGCCAGCGAGGCCGCCACCAGCACCGCCGTCGCCCCGCGCGGCACAGAGCCCGCGAGCCACCCCGCCGCCGACGCCGCCGCCGAGAACAGAGGGGCGTAGAACAGGAACACCGGCGAGCCGTAGCCGCCGTACAGGTTCCCGGCCCAATACGGTGGCCGCTGCGCCGCCGCCCAGGCCGCCTGGTACTCACTCACGCGCAGGAGCTCGAAGCTCCAGTCGTGGCCCTGCGGGAAGCCGTGCAGCACGAGCGGAATCACTCCGAGCGCGGCCGCGAGCCAGGGCAACGCCGGCAGTCCGGCCTGCAGGCGTGACCACGGGTCTGCCGAATCTGCCGCTCTGCTGCGCATGCGCGCGGCAGATCTTAGCCGGAGTGCGGCGCGCGAGATGCGCCGTGGTAGGCTCGCGTGCAGGAGCTCCTCACCCCTTGCCCCTCGTCGTCGACACCCGCTCGGGCCGAGTCCGCGGCCGCCTCGACCGCGGTGTGACCGCCTTTCGCGGCATTCCGTACGCGCGGCCGCCGCTCGGTGCGCTGCGGCTGCGCCCGCCCGCGCCCGCCGAGCCCTGGCCCGGGGTGCGCGACTGCGGTGACCCGGCGCCCGCCGCACCGCAGAACGCCTCGCGCTTCGCGGCGCTCTTGGGCGAACGCGCCGAGAAACAGAGCGAGGACTGTCTCGCGCTCGACCTGTGGACCGCGGGCTTCGACGGCGTGCCGCGGCCGGTGCTGGTGTTCGTGCACGGCGGCGGCTTCCAGGAGGGATCGACGGGCGAGCCGTGCATTCGCGGCCGGCGCCTGGCGCGCGGCGGCGACCTGGTGGTGGTGTCACTGCAGTACCGGCTCGGGGCGCTCGGCTTCTTCGCGCCCAACCTGGGGCTGCTCGACCTGCTGGCCGGCCTCGAGTGGGTGCGCGACGAGATCGACGCCTTCGGCGGCGACCCGGCGCGCGTGACCCTGTTCGGTCACGGCGCGGGCGCGACGGCCGTCGGGTGTCTCATGGCGATGCCGGCCGCGCGCCCGCTGTGCCAGCGCGCGATCCTCGCCAGCGGCCGATACGAGGTCGACTCACTGGAGCGCGCCGAGGCGCGCCGCGCCGCGTTCCTGCGCGCGCTCGAGCTGTTGCCGCGCGACGGCGCGAAGCTCGCCGGCCTGCCGCTGGCCGACCTGCTGGCCGCGCAG
This sequence comes from Myxococcota bacterium, assembly GCA_035498015.1. Taxonomy (NCBI): domain Bacteria; kingdom Pseudomonadati; phylum Myxococcota; species Myxococcota bacterium. The sequence goes on along the minus strand of DATKAO010000130.1, from coordinate 11,762 downwards.
AGACACGCGGGCGGCTTCCGCCCGGTCGTCGACGGCGAGCGCCTGCCGCGCGCTCCGCTCGATCCGGCGGGCGCACCCGAAGGTCCCGGCGTGCCGCTGCTGATCGGCACCGCGCGCGACGAGTCACGCGTGCTCGACTTGATCGAGCCCGGACTGACTCGGCTGGGACGCGAAGACCTCGTGACCCGGCTGGCGGCCGAGGGCGTGAGTCCAGAGCTGGCCGCCGAGGCGGTCGAGCACGACCACCGCGCCTCGCCCCACGCGCTCTTCCACCGCGTGGCCACCGAGCTCCTGTACCGCGCGCCGGCGCAGCGCCTCGCCGACCAGGCCGCGGAGCGCGGTGCACCCGTGTTCCAGTACCGCTTCGATCTCTCCGGAGCCACGGGCCTGGGAGACACCGGCGCATTCCACGGTCTGGACCTGCCGCTCGTGTTCGGTACGCGGCGCATCACGCCGCTCGGCCGCTTCTTCGAATCGGTGCCGGAAGCCAAGCCCGTCGGCCGCCGCATGCGCGACGCGTTCGCCGCCTTCGCCACGACGGGCGCCCCGCGGTCGCCGTTGGTGGGTGCGTGGCCGCGCCACTCACCGTCGGATCGCGCGGTGTTCGCGTTCAGCGCGCTCGAATGACTCGCGTGTGGGCGAGGCTGTCGTGCCAGCCCACCGGCCGGCCGTCGCGGCTCCCCAGGAACGTGAGCGCCTCGAACGGAATCAGCCGCGAGAGCGTGCGCCGCGCGATCTGACCGGCCGTCGCGGGCTTCCCGTCCTCGGATACCACGCGCACGCCGGTCACGAGCTTGCCGAGCGTCTGACCCAGCGTCGCCTCGAGCGCGAAGTAGTAGACGAGGGGAATCGCGGTCGAGCTGAGGAACGCCCGCAGGCCGTCCTGCGGCCCCGCGATCACGAGCCACACCAGGTAGAGCGCCAGGGTCGCGAAGGAGTCGATCAGGTAGTCCGCGAAGCGCTGGCCGGTGCTCGCGAGGTCGTCGACCTCAGGCGCCCGCTCGGGCCGGAGAGACGCCTGCGGCGGGGCGTACGGAGACTCGGGAGTCACGGCCCGAGGAACGTGCCGTGCGGGGCCTCGACTCCGTTCACCGTGAGCGTGTTGGAAAGGGTCTGGCCACTGACCGGGTCGGTCACGGGGTGATCGTAGTGGAAGCCGCTGAGCTCGCCCGACGGGTCGGTGACTGCCCAGGACGAGGTCGAGGCGTACTTCCAGACGCCGGGTGGATCGAGCCCGAGCGTGAGCGGCCAGGCCGTGAAGGTCAGCAGGCTGCCGGCGATGCCGTTCGCGGCGAACAGGTCGTCGGCGAACGTGCCGGTCAGGTCGAACTCGAACGCGCGCGGGTCGCTGCGGCAGGGGAAGCCGAGCTCGGTGCCCAGCCCGTAGAAGTCGTTGAAGTCGAAGAAGTTGCCGCGCAGATCGGCGTGCAGGACGGCAGTCACGGGCTGAGCGGCGCTCGCGGTGCCGTAGCCGATCGTGGCCGCGCAGCTCTCGGCGTTGCCCTGCGGGTAGACGCCGAACAGCCGCAGGCCGAACACGGTGTGCACCGAGAACTCGTTGCCGGTCGCGGCAAGATCGAGTCTCTCGGGCAGGTTCGCGAGGTCGGTCGGGTTGGCGCGGTCGTAGGTCGTCTGGAGTGACTGGAGCGCGAGCGTGTTGGTGCCGAGGTCGACCGGGAAGCCGACCGTGCCGACCGCCGCGGCCATCAGGCCGTAGGGGCCGTTCGCCAGCGCGCGGTTGGCGCGGAACGTGACGGAGGCCGGGAACGCGGTACTCCCGCCGCTCACGAACGCACCGGCGTCCTGGTTGGCGACGAGATAGTTGCCTTCGATCGTTCCCGACGTCAGCCGCGTGTGCAGACCGAAGCCCACGTTCATGACCGCGTTGCCGCGCAGCGCGAAGGCCCCGACCCGGTCGGCGAACACCGCCATCGAGGCGGGCGCCGAGGCCTGCCCGTCGAAGTCGAAGCCGCGGACGGTCACCTGGTCGCCGGCACCGCCGTCGCTGGTGCGGCCCACGACCAGCATCGACTGACTCGCGCCGAGGTTCACGTCCGGGCGCAGCACGGTGAGCGGACCCGAGGCAATGCCGGTCGGCAAGCCGTCGGCGTCGAGCGAGAGCGTGGTCGCGCCGAGCAGGTCGAGTCGCGGCACGTTCAGCACGATCGGGAACGGCTCGTACTGCGGGTTCGCGGCCAGCGCCGCGGCATCGTACGAGCCGGTGAAGGTGCCGGAGCCCACGTGGACCCGGATCCCCCCGCCCGCTGGCAGCTGGCCGCTGGCGCGGTCCGCCCGCGCGCGGGCGAGCGCGTCGCTGATGCGCGGCAGCGGGCTCGCGGCCGTGCCGGCCGCCCCGGGCACGCCGGAGGTCTCGACGTAGACGTCCTCGGTCAGCGCCGCGACGCAGTGCTGCGGCGTGGCGGGAGACACCAGGGGCGGCAGCGCGGGCGTGGCGAGCGCACGCCGCAGGACGCTGACCTGCACCACGTTGCAGTCGGCCAGGTCGCCGAAGACCGCACAGCGATCGAGCGCCGCGGGAGACAGCGCGGCCGCGGGGTTGGCGAGTGACTGCCGGATCGCGGTCACGTCGCCGGAGTCGACCCGGCCCGAGCCGGTCACGTCGCCGCACTGACAGGCGTCGCCGATCCCGTCGGGCGACGAGGCCGCGCCGAAGCCGCCCAGATCCTGCTGCCGCGGGTTCGCGACGAACGGACAGTCGTCGGCGGCGTTCGCGAGCCCGTCGCTGTCGAGGTCTGGAGGCAGCGCCCAGGCGCCGCGCGACGCGCACAGGAAGACGAACGGCAGGAGCAGCGTGAAGAGGCGCGAAACAGCGGACGAAAGTCGCACGGGGCGAGCTCCGGGGGCAGGGGTGACGAGCGTTTGCAAGCTACAGGGAGGTCGCGAGCGCGGTCAATCGGTGTCGTAGATGAGGAGCGCCTCAGCTAACCGGCAGAAACACCGCGGGCGAGCCACAGCACCGACAGCCAGCCGGCGATCAGACACAGCCCGCCGAGCGGCGTCACGGGTCCGAGCGCACGCAACTCCCAGAGCACGAGACCGAAGATCGAGCCGGAGAACAGCACCACTCCGACGCTGAAGAGACTCGCCGGCAAGCTCACCGAGCGGCCGGTCGCCTGGGCGAACAGCCCGAGCGCCAGGATCGCGACGCTGTGCACCAGCGCGTAGTGCGACGCCGTGTGCCAGGCCGAGAGGCGCTCGGGAGTCACCGAGTCGCGCAGTCCGTGCGCGCCGAACGCGCCCGCCACGACCGAGGCCGTGCCGAGCAGCGCCGCGACCGCGACCCAGCTCACCTCACAGGCCCTTGTCGGTCACGGCCCCGTAAGTGGCGCTCGACACGAGCTTGGCGTACTTCGCCAGCACGCCCGCGGTGTATCTGGGCGCCGGCGGCCGCCACGCGGCGCGGCGTCTGGCGAGCTCGGCCTCGGGCACGTTGAGCTGCAGCAGGCGCTGCTTGCTGTCGATGGTGATCGAGTCACCTTCGTGCACGAGCGCGATCGCGCCGCCCACGGCCGCCTCGGGAGACACGTGGCCCACGACCAGGCCGTAGGTTCCGCCCGAGAAGCGCCCGTCGGTGAGCAGGCCGACCGAGTTGCCCAGACCCTTCCCGATCAGCGCGCTCGTGGGCGAGAGCATCTCGCGCATGCCCGGACCGCCCTTCGGGCCCTCGTAGCGGATCACGAGCACGTCGCCGGCGCGGATGCGGTCGCCCATGATCGCGTCCATGGCCGCCTCTTCGGAGTCGAACACGCGCGCGGGGCCCGTGATCTCGTGAATCTCGATGCCGCTGATCTTCGCGACCGCGCCCTCGCTGGCGAGGTTGCCGCGCAGCACCGCCAGGTGGCCCTCGGGATACACCGGGTTGCTCCACGGCCGCACCACGGCCTGACCCGCGGGCGGCGCTGCGGGCACGCGCGCCAGGTTCTCGGCGATCGTCTTGCCGGTCACGGTGAGACATTCGCCGTGAATGAGCCCCTTCTCGAGCAGCATCTTCATGACCAGCGGAATGCCGCCCACGCGGTGCAGGTCGGTGGCCACGTAGCGGCCGCTCGGCTTCATGTCCGCGAGCACCGGCACGCGCGCGCGGATGCGCTCGAAGTCGTCGAGCTCGAGCGGCACCTGGGCGGAGTGCGCGATCGCCAGCAGGTGCAGCACCGCGTTGGTCGAGCCGCCCACCGCCATGACCACGGTGATCGCGTTCTCGAACGCCTGGCGCGTCATGATCTTGCGCGCGCTGAGGTTCTTCTCGACCAGCGCCACCAGCGCCGTGCCGCTCTCGCCCGCGCTCGCGCGCTTCTCGTCGGACTCGTTGGCCTGAGTGGAGCTGGCGGGCAGTGACATGCCCAGCGCCTCGATCGCGCTCGACATGGTGTTCGCGGTGTACATGCCGCCGCACGAGCCGAAGCCCGGGCAGGCGCGGCGCTCGATCTCGAGAAAGTCGCCGTCGCTGAGCTTGCCCGAGCCGTGCGCGCCCACGGCCTCGAAGACCGACACGATCGTGAGGTCGTTCTCCCGGTAGTGACCCGGCTTGATCGTGCCGCCGTAGACGAAGATCGAGGGCACGTCGAGCCGAGCCAGCGCGATCAGCGCGCCGGGCATGTTCTTGTCGCAGCCGCCGATCACCAGCGCCCCGTCGTGCCACTGGCCGCGAGTCACCGTCTCGATCGAATCCGCGATCACCTCGCGAGACACGAGCGAGCACTTCATGCCCTCGGTGCCCATCGAGATCGCGTCCGAGATCGTGATCGTGCCGTAGGTCTGCGGCATGCCGCCCGCGCGCCGCACGCCTTCGGCGGCGGCCGCCGCCAGGCCGTCGAGGCCCGCGTTGCAGGGCGTGATGTTGCTATGCGCGTTCGCGATGCCGACGATCGGCTTGCCGAAGTCGGCGTCGCGGAAGCCGACGGCGCGCAGCATCGCGCGGTTGGGGGCGCGCGCGTCGCCGGCGGTAGTCACTGCGCTGCGGGGGTTGCGTGGGTTCGGCATGGCGCGATTGTAACGCGCGGCGGAGGTACACTGGCCGCGGAGGAGTCCGAAGGATGGAACGCGCGCTGTCCGTGGCCGCCCGCCCGAGCTCGCTGGAAGACCCGCGGGTGAAGACCGTGCTCGATCGGCTGCACGAAGCCGCCTCGGGCGACGTGTTCCGGATGCTGGGACGCGCGCCGACCTACATCTCGGCGCTGCTCGCCCGGCGCATGGACCCGGCCGAGATGAGTCGCCGCTTCAAGGACGTGTACATCCCCCTGTCTCGCCCGCAGGGCAAGCTCCTGTATCTCGTGGCGCGCAGCATCGAGGCGCGCCGGATCGTGGAGTTCGGCACCTCCTTCGGCGTGTCGACGATCTATGGCGCCGCGGCCGCGCGCGACAACGGCAACGGGCGCGTGATCGGCTCGGAGCTCGAGCCCGGCAAGCGCGCGAAGGCGGTCGAGAACCTGGCCGAGGCGGGGCTGGGCGGCGTGGCCGAAGTGCGCCTCGGCGACGCCCTGCAGACGCTGCGCGACGTGCCGCCGCCGATCGACCTGCTCCTGCTCGACGGCTGGAAGGACCTCTACCTGCCCATGTTGGAGCTGCTCGCGCCCAAGCTGCGCCCCGGCGCCGTGGTGCTGGCCGACAACGTGCGCACCTTCAAGCGCGCGCTCGCGCCGTTCCTGGACTACGTGCAGTCGGGCAGGAACGGCTTCGAGTCCGTGACTCTGCCCTTCCCCTCCGGGTTCGAGTACTCGGTCAGGACTTGATTTCGATCAGAAACTCGCGGAACCGGGTCTGGCTCCGGTTCACTGCGGTCTCTCGACTCCCCGGCTCGACGTAGTAGACCTGCCCCGGCTTCACCGGGATCGAGATCGACTTCCCGTTCTCGAAGTCCGCGTCGACGGTGTCGCCTTCGATCACGCAGATGAGATACGGGTGGGTGTGCTCGTGGAAGTCCGAGCGCTCACCCGGCGCGAGGTCCATCTGCCAGACCTTCACGCGCTCGTTCTCGAACAGGAGCTTGTTCGCGACGTCTCCGGGCTGCTGCTTCATGCGCTCAGTGTACCGCCCGCCGCGTAGTTGCCGTGAAAGCCGAACGGGATTCTCTGCGGCACGCGCACCACCGCGAGCGGCGCCCCCGCGACGTTGGCCGCGTCCAGCACCAGCACGTCGCTGCGGTCCTCGGCCCAGCGGTACACCGGCGCGAGCAGGAAGCCGTCGCCTTCCGGCGCCGAGTCACTGCGCGGCACGAACACCGCCTCGCTGGCCGAGCTGCCGTCGGGCAGCGCGTGCACGCGGCGGGTACCGGTGGCGAGGTCGTAGTGCACGATCGAGTTGAACGGCAGCGTCGCATCGCCGCGCGGCACCGTGCCCACCGCGTAGCCGTGGCGGTAGGCCAGCCCGGCGCGGCGCTCGTCGAGGCGCGGGAACTCGCTCTGGATGTCGTCGATCACCTGCTCCGAGAACGACCTCGTGTCGAGGTCGAAGGTCCAGCGCGTGAGCAGACCCGGCGTCGGCCCCGGCTCGTCCTCGCCCGGCCGCGCCGTCGGGAAGAGCGCCACGCGCGGGTACTTCACGGCCTCGACCACGATGCGCCGGCCGACTTCGTGCGCGTTCATGAAGTGGTAGACGAAGCAGGCCTCGAGCTCGAACCAGACCGCGTCGGCCGCCGTGCCCGCGCGCGGCATGACACCGACCCGTGTACCCAGCTCGGGCTCCCAGCGGAACAGGTCGTTCGAGTGCAGGTTCTCGGGTCGGATCGTGACCGGGAACTCCGGGAAGATCACGTGGTTCCGGGTGGCGATGAAGTCGTGCATCATCGTGCCCACGCGGCGCGGCACGTCGACGCTGCGCGTGAGTCGGCCCGACGCGTCGACCACGTGGTAGCGCAGGAACGGCGGCTCGGCCGAGTAGCCGAAGAACAACAGCTCGCCGGTCTCCGGGTCGACCTTGGGGTGCGCGGTCATCTCGTTGCGCAGCCGCCCGCCGTACGAGTGGCGGCCCAGCGTCTCGAGCGTGCGCGGGTCGACCTCGGTCGGCAGGTCCACCTCGAGCAGCGCCAAGAGGCGCCCGCCGTGCCAGACGATGTTGGTGTTGGCGGCGTCGACCGCGAGCTTCACCCGGTCGTAGCTCGACAGGCCCTGTGACTCGAGCTCGCGCCAGGCGTCGGGGTCGGTGTGACTCATCGAGCGCAGCCCGCCGAACAGCGCCTGGCCGGCCTTGCGCTCGAGCTCGAAGCGGCGCGTGCGCACCCAGCGGTTGCGGTAGGCGGCGCGGCCGCCCGCGAACGAGATCGCGTGCACCATGCCGTCGCCGTCGAACCAGTGGTAGGCCGCGCCGCCGCGCGGCGGGAACTGTGGGTTGGGGCCGTTGCGATACAGCGTGCCCTCGAGCTCGCGCGGGATCTCGCCCGTGACTTCGAGCTTCGGGAAGTCGGATTCCCGGAGCTGCGGCGCGAAGCCGCCCGTCAGGTTGGGGTGCGCCGGCCAGCTGGCGTCGGGGTTCGCGTTCATGGCTTGGGTCTCCTTCGGGGTGTGTTTCGTGAGCCCGCGATCAGCGTGTCCATGAGCGGCTCGAGCAGCTCGCGGGCGGTCGCACCCAGGCCGAGCTTGCCGGCCAGGTGCAGCGACACCAATCCGTGTAACGCGGCCCAGTACTGGTGGGCGATCGCGTTCGGCTCGCCCGCGAGCACGCCGGCCTGCACCGCGAGCTCCACCGCCGACAGCAGCGCCTGCCAGGAGCGGATCTCCTTCACGCGGTACTGGGCGTTCGCGCGCCGGTCGGGCTCGCGCAGCTCGAACATGATCCGGTAGGCGTGCGGCTCGCGCAGCGCGAAGCGGAAGTAGGCGCGCGCGAGCACGCGGAGTCTCTGCTCCGGATCCTCCACGCCCGCGGCCGCCCGCTCCAGCGCGTCGGCGAAGCGCTCGAAGCCGAGCGCGCACACCGCCGCGAAGATCTCCTCTTTGTCGCGGAAGTAGCGATACGGGAGCGCGTGGCTGCAGCCCAGCTTCTCGGCCAGAGCGCGCAGCGTGACGGCCTCGTAGCCCTCCTCGGCGAACATCTGCATCGCCGCCTCACAGAGCCGCGCCTTGAAGCTCTCGATCTCGTCGGGCCGAAGCGCCGGTCGCGCCATGGCCCAATATTTACCACTGAAAAATAAACGCTGTCAAGTATTGATCAGTCGCGCTCCCGCTGGCGCCGCCCGCACCAGGCGCAGAAGCGGAAGAAGGCGCGCGAGGTGGGCCCGGAGCAGCGCGCGCAGCGGTCGGGCAGCGCCTCGTGGCGCCAGGGGCGGCCCGGCTTGGTCTTGCACACCGGGCAGTAGCGCATGAACAGGCGCAGCCGGCCGGGGCAGCCGCGCTTCTTGCAGTGGCGCAGGGCGCGCGGGTCGGCGCGGGGCGGACGGCCGTTGCCTTCGAAGCGGCCCGCGAAGCACCAGGGGCAGGAGGTCCACTCGGGCTCGACTCCGCGCTCGCAGTGACCGCACACCAGCGGCGCCTTGGTGACTTGCTTGAACGAGTTGTCCTTGAAGCCGCACCAGGGACACACGCTCATGGCTTCGGCGATCGAGCCCGCGCAGCGCCGGCAGGTGTAGGTCATGCCGAGCGCGCGGCCGTGGCGTTTGCGGAACAGCTCGCGGCCCGCCGCGAACGGTGTCGCGGGCAGCGCGGGGGAGGCGCGGCGCCGCCGGCGCTTGCGCGGCGCGGGCGCATGGCTCGCCTCGATCCGGCGGAACGCGGCCTCCAGCGCCGCGTGCAGCTCGACCGCCGACGGGTAGCGGTCGCCGGGATCGAACGCGCAGGCCTTCTGCAGCACCGGGCGCAGCGGCTCGGGCACCTTGGCGCGGAAGCGGTCGTAGCGCTCGGGTGGCCAGGTGAACGGCCACTTCAAGAGCTTCCCGGTCAAGAGCTCGTAGCCGATGACGCCCAGCGAGAACACGTCGGAGGCGAGCGTGGGCTTGCCGTAGGCCTGCTCGGGCGCCATGTAGCCCATGGTGCCCGCGTCGGTGTAGCTGCGTGACTCGGCCGGGCGCACGAAGCGAGACACTCCGAAGTCCGTGATCGCCGCATGGCCGTCGCGGAAGACCAGCACGTTCTCGGGCTTCAGGTCGCGGTGCATGAGCTTGCGCTGGTGCGCGTGCGCCAGGCCCGCGGCCACGTCGCGGATGATGCGCAGGGCGACCGCGCCCGAGCGCCAGGCGCGCGGGTAGTCGTACACGTGCGTGCGCGCGAGCTCGCTCGCGATCACGAACCGGCCCTCGATCCAGTCGGCGTTGCGCGTCGCGACCACGTTGGGGTGCGAGAGACTGCAGGCGATGCGCGCCTCGACCTCCATCTCGTGGCGGCCGAACTCGCGCACCACCGAGTCGAACGCGACCTTGAGCGCGACGCGCCGCCCCTCGACCGTGTCGCGCGCGGCGAACACCTCCGAGAAGGCGCCCTTCCCGATCGAACGCTCGATGCGGTACTTGCCGAGGCGCGTGCCGCGGCGCAGGACCCCGGGCAAGGCGCGCTAGCTGTAGATCAGCCGAGTCAGGAACTCGGCGACACACCCCGGCTTGGGCTCGCCGACGATCTCGACCGTGACCTTCTGCTTGAGCTGGATCGTGTTCGGCGCGACCAGCGTCGCCTCGACCAGCTCGCGCGTGGCGCGCACGCTCGAGTCCACCTTCACCGGCGCGGGGAAGCGCACCTTGTCGAGCCCGTAGTTCACGCCCATGACCAGGCCCTGGTAGGCCTCGGGGTCGGCGGGCGGAATGCTGCCCTGCAGGAACGGCAGGAGTGACAGGGTCAGGAAGCCGTGCGCGATCGTGACTTTATAGGGCGAGAGCTTCGCCGCGCGCTCCGGGTCCACGTGGATGAACTGGTGATCGCCGGTCGCGTCCGCGAACAGGTTGATCTGACTCTGCTCGACCTTGTGGGCCTTGCCCGGCCCGTCGACCTTGCCGATCTGCTTCTGGAAGCGCTCGAGCGCCGCCTCGGCCTTGCTGGCCATGAGTTCCTCCGTTGTGACGTGGTGCGCAGAGCCGTTATACACGACGCACGCATGAGCGACGCAACGATCGCGATCACCGACCGGGCGTGCAGCGAGGCGGCGGCCGCCGCCGGCGAGCCACTCGCGGGCAGCGCCTCCGAGGCGCCGCTCTTCGCCGCGCTGGCCTGGCCCAAGGCGCGCTGGCACGCAGACAAGGCGGCGCTCTCCGAAGGGCTGCCCCCTTCCGTGGGGGCGCTCGAGAAGGCGGCGCGCGCCGAGGGGCGGAAGCTCCAGCTCCGGCTGTTCGACCGCGCCGGTGATGGGGGCGGAGGCGGGGTCGAAGTGCTGTGCGCGGACTTCGCGGCCGGGCGCTCGCTGCAGCTGCGGGTGGCCGATGCGGACGCGGGGGCGCGGGCGATCGCGGAGTTCCTGCGGGGCCACGACGCGGGCCCTGCCCTGGCCGGCCCGCTCGCGCTGGTCTGTACGGACGGCCGCCACGACCGCTGCTGCGGGAAGCTCGGGCGCTCGCTGGCCGCCGCGCTGCGCGGATCGCTCGCGGTCGCCGAGGCGAGTCACTTGGGCGGCCACCGGCTGGCAGCGAACTGTCTCATGCTGCCTTCGGGCCGGCTGTACGGGCGAGTCACTGCTGCCGACGTGCCGGGTCTGGTGGCGGCGACGCTGCGCGGCGAGGCCTATCTCCGCTGCTACCGCGGCCGCACGGGCCTGTCGGAGCTCGAGCAGGTGGCCGAGGCCGCTGTGCTCGCGCACCGGCCGGGCGCGGCCGAGGTGGTCACGCGTGGCCAGCGCGTGACCGCCGACGGCGTGAAGTTCGAGGTGGAGTGCGAGCAGCGCACCTACGTGGGCATCGGCTCGTGCGGCGATCCCGAGCCGGAGACCCGCGAACGCTGGGTCGCGACGGGCGTTCGACGCGACGACCGCGCTTGAAACCACGGCCCGCCCCTACGACACGCAGCGCCAGTCGGTCAGCCGAGCTCGTTCTTCAGCTTCAGACGCTGCAGGTAGGCGTCGCGCACGAGCTGCGCGTCGCGCACGAAGTGCTCGAGCTCGGGCGGAGTGAGCGCCTGCGGGCCGTCGCACAGCGCCTCTTCCGGGTTGGGGTGGAAGTCGACCAGCACCATGTTGGCGCCGGCGATCACGCCCTGCGCGGTCACGTGGTGGATGTCGGTGAGCCCGTCGGGGGCGAGCGTGCGCTTGCCCACCGAGTGACTCGGGTCGATGCACACCGGCATGCGCGTGAGCCGCTTCACCACGGGCACCATCGCGAAGTCGACGAAGTTGCGGTGCGGGTCGCCCAGGTTCGTCTTCATGCCGCGCAGGCCGAACACGATGCGGTGATTGCCGCCCGAGGCCACGTACTCGACCGCGTTCAGTGACTCCTCGAGCGTGATGCCCATCCCGCGCTTGAACAGCACCGGAAACTCCTGCTGCGAGCCGACCGACTTCAGGAGCTCGAAGTTCTGCGCGTTGCGCGTGCCGATCTGCAGCATCACGCCCGTGGGGTTCCCGGCCGCGGCCAGCGCGTCGTGGATCTCGTCGACGTGCGACTCGGACGTGACCTCCATGGCGATCACGCGGATGCCGTACTTGCCGGCCAGCTCGAAGGTCCAGGGCAGACACTTCGCGCCGTGACCCTGGAAGTCGTAGGGGCTGGTGCGCGGCTTGTAGGCGCCGGCGCGCGTGGTGACGATGCCGTGCGCGGCGAGCGCGCGGAAGGTCGCCTCGACGCTCGCGGGGGTGTCGACTGCGCACAGCCCCGGGAAGACGTGGAGCGTCTCCTGCGAGAA
>DATKAO010000129.1 GCA_035498015.1 Myxococcota bacterium | reverse complement strand
GTGGAAGTACCGCTCCTGGTAGACGACTTCCTGCGCCGGCCGGCGCAGCTCTATCCCGACAAGCTCGCGATCGTCGACGGGGCGCTGCGCTTCACTTACCGCGACTTCCAGCGGCGGGTGAACCAGTTCTCGCACGCGCTCGTGCGGCTCGGGGTGAAGCAGGGCGACCGGGTCTGCATCCTGTCGCCCAACTCGCACTTCTTCCTGGAGAGCTTCTACGCCACGAGTCGGATCGGCGCCATCCTGGTGCCGCTCAACTACCGGCTCACCGCGGAGGACCACGAGTACATCCTGAACCACGCAGGAGTCAGCGTGGTGCTGGTCGACCACGAGTACAGCGCGGTGGTCGACGGGATCCGGCCGCGCCTGCGCTCGGTGCGCAGCTACGTCGTGGCCCAGGACTCGGGCGCCACGCCCGCCGGCTGGCTCGACTGGAACGAGCTGATCGCGCGCGAGCCCGAGTACGCGCCGCCCGCGCCGCCCCGCTCCGAGAACGACACGGTCTCGATCAACTACACCTCGGGCACCACGGCGCGCCCCAAGGGCGTGATGCTCACGCACCGCAACTGCTACATCAACGCCTACTCACTCGTGAGTCATCTGCGCGTGTCGCACCACGACGTGGAGCTGTGGACCCTGCCCATGTTCCACTGCAACGGCTGGGGTGGCGTGTACGCGCTCACGGGCATGGGCGGCACGCACGTGGTGCTGCGCGCGATCGACGGCGCGAAGATCTTCGAGCTGATCGAGCGCGAGCGAGTCACGTTCGCGTGCATGGCGCCCGCGGTGCTGCGCACGGTGCTCGACTACCCCGGGCGGGCCAAGCACCACATCCGCACCAAGCCGCGTTTCGTGGTCGCCGGCGCGCCGCCTCCGGCCGCGTTCATCGAGAGACTCGAGCAGGAGCTCGGCTGGGACTTCATCCAGATCTACGGGCTGACCGAGACCGCGCCCGTGCTCACCGTCTCGATGCCCGACCACACCACCAGGAAAGAGGACTGGCAGCGGCGCTCGCGCGCCGGCGTGCCCGCGATCGGGGTCGAGATCGCCGTGCTCGACGGCGACGCCAAGCCCGTGCCCAAGGACGGTGTCTCGGTCGGCGAGGTGTGCGCGCGCTCGAACGTGGTGTTCGCGGGCTACTGGGAGCAGCCCGACGAGACCGCGAAGGCCATCCACGGCGGCTACTTCCACACCGGTGACCTGGCGGTGTGGGACGAGGCTGGCTCGATCCACATCGTGGACCGCAAGAAGGACGTGATCATCTCGGGCGGCGAGAACATCAGCTCGCCCGACATCGAGGCCGCGCTCTTCCGCCACCCGGGGATCCTGGAGTGCGCGGTGATCGGCGTGCCGCACGAGAAGTGGGGCGAGACACCGAAGGCGTTGGTGGTGCTGAAGCCCGGCACGAAGCTCAGCGAAGCCGAGGTGATCGCCTTCGCCCGCGAGCACCTGGCGCACTTCAAGTGCCCGACCTCGGTCGAGTTCCTCGACGCGCTGCCGCGCACCGCGACCGGCAAGCTGCAGAAGTTCCTGCTGCGCGACAAATACTGGAAGGGCCAGCGGAGGGTGAATTGAGGGCGTTCGCACGAGTCACGCTGGCGTTCGCGCTCCTGGTCACGCTGCCTTTCGTGGCGCACGGCGCGGATCTCGCGCCCGGCGACAAGGCGCCCGACTTCAGCCTGCAGAGCACCGACGGCCAGGCCGTGAAGCTCGCCGACTTCGTGGGCAAGCGCGGCTTCGTGCTGGCGTGGTTCCCGAAGGCCTTCACCGGCGGCTGCACCGAGGAGCTGAAGTCGTTCGGCGATCCCGACGCGCAGGCGGCGCTCGCCAGGTACGACGTCGCCGTCTACATGGTGAGCTTCGACCCGCCGGACAAGAACGCGGATTTCGCCAAGTCACTGGGCGCGAAGCTGCCACTGCTCTCCGACACCAAGGGCGACGTGGCGAACGCCTTCGGCAACTCCGCGCTGGGCGGCGCCTACGCCAAGCGCTGGACCTACTACGTGGACAAGGACGGCGTGGTGCGCTTCATCGACAAGGACGTGAAGACGGCCAGCGCGGCGAAGGACATCGCGGGGAAGCTCGAGCAGCTGGGCTTCCCGCAGAAGTGAGTCACTCGGGCGCGATCTCGACGATCAGCCCGTCGCTCCACTCGTAGCGCTCGTCCATGAGCTCGCTCACCTGCGCGTGCAGCGCGGCGTCGGCGGCCGGATCGAGCGCACGCGCCTGCGCGCGGCCCACGCGGCGCTTCACCATGAACGCGACGGCGGGCTGCGCCCGCAAGTTCTGGACCCAGCGCGACTGCTCGCGGCGCTCGGAGACCACGTAGTAGCGGCCGTCGTGCTCGACGTACCAGATCTCGATCAGGTGCGGATGGCCGCTGCGCCGGCCGACGGTGGCCAGGTAGAGGAAGTCCTCGGGTTCGGGCATTCCCTCTCAGGATACCGCGGAGGCGCTCGCCCACGAGTCACCGGTGCCGAGCCGTTTCATGCGCACCTCGGCTTCGAGCTCGTGCTGGAACGGGCCGTGGTACAGGCCGCGCAGCGGGCAGACGTCGTCGTAGTCGCGGCCGTGGCCGATCTTCACGTGGCGCGCGCCGACGGTGAGGCGGTTGGTCGGGTCGAGCGGCCACCAGCCGGCGCCGGGCACGGCGATCTCGACCCAGGCGTGGGTCTGCACGAAGACCTCGTCGCGCTTGGGCGCCGTCGCCTCGTCGCCGCGGGCCGCGAACAGATACCCCGAGACGTAGCGCGCGGGCACGCCCACGGACCGGCACAGCGCGATCAGATAGTGCGCGAAGTCCTGGCACACGCCGCGGCGCGTGCGCTGCAGCTCGTTGACGTCGATGCCGATCTCGGTCGACCCGGGCGCGTACTGCAGCGTACGGCTCACGTGCGCGGCGAGCGCGCCACCGACCAGTCCGGCGTCGTCCGGAAGACCCGTGACCACTTCGCGCGCCTCGCGCCGCACGCCATCGGCGAACTCGATGTGCATGCTGGGCACGAGATACTCATGGTGTGACTCGATGAAGCCCTGGTCGCTGCGCGGCCCCAGCGCGGCCGGCGGCGCCGCCGGCACGTCGCCCTGCATGGCCACGCGGATCTCGGCCAGCACCTCGAGCTCGCGGTGCGGGCGCGCCACGCCGAACAAGTCGACCCGCGTGCCGAAGTAGTCGGTGTAGGACACCACGCGCGAAGAGGGCGAGATCGACAGCCGGTAGCTCAGCAGGATCTGGCGCTCGTCGCTGCACGGCGCCGCGCGCAGCACGTTGTGCGAGTCCCAGACCGGCTGCGGGTAGCGGAACAGCGAGAGATAGCGGATCTCGAACAGCTCCATCACGCGGACCCGAAGATGTGGCGCTGCGGCTGCGGGCCGCTGGCGAAGAAGGACTCCTCGACCCGCTCGGCCACCTCCCAGATGCCCGCCTGCGCGCGGTCGAGCACGCCGCGCTCGCCGAACGCGCGCAGCTCCTCGGGGTCCTGATACTCGAGCTCGGCGCGAATCCGGCCGAGCGTGCGCCGGGCCCGCGCGCTGGGCGCGCCGGCGTCGAGCTGCTCGAGCACCTTGTCGGTGCCGCGCACGCAGTACAACACGCTGCGCGGGAAGTCGGGCGCGAGCAACAGGAACGAGATGACTCGCGCCGGATCGATGTCGGCCCCGTGCTCGCGCGTGTAGGCCTCGAACGCCGACACCGAGTTCAGCACGAGCAGGAAGTCGTGGAAGCCCGAGCGCACCGCGCGCCGGCTCGAGCGCGCGCGCAGCATGCGGCAGGTCATCTCCGCGCGCTCGATGAGTCGCCCCAACAAGAGGAACCGCCACGGGTCGCCGCGCGGCATGGTCTCGGCGCACGCGCCCGCGATCGTCTGACAGCGGGTGCGGATCTCGCGGTAGAGCTCGTGCGGCTGGCCGCCGACCTCGGCCTTGAGATCGCGTGCGCGCAGCTCCAGGAAGCAGGTGTTCACGGCATCCCAGAGCTCGGTCGAGAGATGCTCGCGCACGTTGCGCGCGTTCTCCCGCGCACGCGCGATCGCGGCCACGATCGAGCTCGGCTGCGCCAGGTCGCACACCAGAAACTCCGCCACCGCCCGGGGCGACACCGACTCGTGTCGTGAGTGGAAGGGATGCGCCAGGTGCAGCGCCTCGAGCAACAGGTGCCAGGCCGAGGCCGCGTCGGTCGAGCCGCCCTCGAGCAGCCCGTGGTAGGTCACGTCGAGCATGCGCGCGGTGTCTTCGGCGCGCTCCAGGTAGCGCCCGGTCCAGAACAGGTCCTCGGCGTGGCGGGCCAGCATCAGCAGTCCTCCAGCACCCAGGTGTCCTTGGAGCCGCCGCCCTGCGACGAGTTCACCACGAACGAGCCGCGGCGCAGCGCCACGCGCGTGAGCCCGCCCGGGAAGACCTCCGTGCGCGCGCCGGTCAGCACGAAGGGCCGCAGGTCGATGTGTCTCGCCTCGAGCCGGCCGTCGACGAACGTGGGGTGACTCGAGAGCTGCACCAGCTCCTGCGCGATGTAGCCGCGCGGGTTCAGCTCGATCTCCTTGCGGCAGATCTCGAGCTGGTCGGCGGTCGCCTGCGGGCCCATCACGATGCCGTAGCCGCCCGA
>DATKAO010000128.1 GCA_035498015.1 Myxococcota bacterium | reverse complement strand
GCGCGCGAGCGCTTCCAGGCGATCGCGACCGAGCTCGCCGAGCACCAGACCGCGTTCTCGAACCACGTGCTCGACGCGACCAAGGCGTTCGCGCTCGTGCTGCGCGAGAAGGCCGAGGTCGAGGGCCTGCCCGAGAGCGCGCTCGAGGTGGCGGCGCAGTCGGCGCGCGCGGCGGGTGAGCCGAGTGCTTCGGCCGAGGCCGGACCGTGGCGACTCACGCTCGACCTGCCCGTGCTCGTGCCGGCGCTGCAGCACCTGAAGCGCCGCGAGCTGCGCGAGCAGCTCTACCGCGCCAACCTCGCGCGCGCGAGCTCCGGCGCGAGTGACAACACGGGACTCATCTCGAAGATCCTGGCGCTGCGCCTCGAAGAGGCCAAGCTGCTCGGCTTCGCGAGCTACGCCGAGCTGTCCCTGGCCTCGAAGATGGCGCCCGACGTGGCGGCGGTGCGCAAGCTGCTCGAGGAGCTGCGCAAGGTCTCCTACGCCGCGGCCGAGCGCGAGCTGGCCGAGCTGCGCGCCTTCGCGCGCGCCCAGGGCGAGACGCGCGAGCTCATGCACTGGGACGTCGCGTACTGGGCCGAGCGTCAGCGCGAGGCGAAGTATGCCTACTCCGAGGAGGAGCTGCGTCCGTACTTCCCGCTGCCCGCGGTGCTCTCGGGTCTGTTCGGGCTGGCTGAACGGCTGTTCGGAGTCACGATCCGCGCGGCCGACGGCGAGGCGCCGATCTGGAACCCCGACGTGCGCTTCTTCCGCGTGAGCGACGAGTCGGGCGCGCCGCTCGCCGCGTTCTATCTCGACCCGTACTCGCGGCCCGCCGAGAAGCGCGGCGGCGCGTGGATGGACGAGTGTGTCGGCCGCACGCGCGTCTTCGGCGGAGGCACGCGCCTGCCGGTGGCGTACCTGGTCTGCAACCAGACCCCGCCCGTCGGCGACCGGCCGTCGCTCATGAGCTTCGACGAGGTGCAGACCCTGTTCCACGAGTTCGGCCACGGGCTGCAGCACATGCTGACGCGGGTGGACTACGGGCTGGCCTCGGGCATCCGCAACGTGGAGTGGGACGCCGTCGAGCTGCCGAGCCAGTTCATGGAGAACTGGTGCTACCACCGCGAGACGTTGCTCGGCTTCGCGAGACACTTCGAGACCGGCCAGGCCCTGCCCGACGCGCTGTTCGAGAAGCTGTGCGCCGCGCGCACCTACCGCGCCGGCTCCGACATGTTGCGCCAGCTGTTCTTCTCGCTGCTCGACCTCGACCTGCACGACGGCTACGACCCGGGCGGGCGAGTCACTCCGTTCGACGTGCAGCAGCGCGTGGCCAAGCTGGCGACGGTGCTGGCGCCGCTGCCCGAGGACCGCTTCCTGTGCAGCTTCGGCCACATCTTCGCGGGCGGCTATGCGGCCGGCTACTACTCGTACAAGTGGGCCGAGGTGCTCTCGGCCGACGCCTTCGCGGCCTTCGAGGAAGCCGGACTCGAGAACCCCGCCGCCCTGCGAGTCACCGGCCGCAGATACCGTGACACGGTGCTGGGCCTGGGCGGCAGCGCGCCGGCGATGGAGGTGTTCAAGGACTTCCGCGGGCGCGAGCCGAAGACGGACGCCCTGCTGCGCCACTACGGATTGCGGGCCGCCTAGCCGCGCATGAAATTCCAGAGGGCCAGGAGTCCAGCGTGAGCAAACGTCGCCGGCGGACGCCGGGCGCGCCAGTGCCCGACATGGGGCTCGCGCCGCCGCTCGCGCCCGAGCCGGTGACTCGCTGGGCGCTGTGGGTGTTCGCCGCGGCGTGCTTCTTCGTCTCTGGTGCGACGGGGCTCGTGTACGAGGTGACCTGGTCGCGGCGGCTCGAGCTGTCGTTCGGCTCGACCCAGTACTCGATCGGGGTCGTGCTGGCGGCCTACATGGCGGGCATGGGGCTCGGCGCGTGGCGCTTCGGGCGGCTGGCGGATCGCGCGGGCTCACCGGCGCGGCGCTACGCGGCGCTCGAAGCGGGCATCGGCGTGTACGGGCTGCTCGCGCCGTTCGTGCTCGACGGCATCGAGTGGGGGTTCGTGGCGCTGGGCGGGCGCGGGGGCGTGTTCACCAAGGCCGTCCTCGGGCTGTTGGCGTTGCTCCCGCCCACGGTGCTGATGGGCGCCACGCTGCCGGTGCTGTCGCGCGCCCTGGTGCGCGCGCGCGACGACACGCAGTCGGCGGTCGGTGTGCTGTACGGACTGAACACCTTGGGCGGCATGGCGGGCTCGGTGCTCGCGGGGCTGTTGCTCGTGCAGTCACTGGGGATGGACGCGACGAGCCGCTTCACGGGCGTGGTGAACCTGGCGCTCGCGGGGCTGGTGTTCGCGCTGGGCCGGCGCTTCGCGCCGGCGATCGAGGCCGACGCGGGCGAGGACGAGCCGGCGGAGCTGGCCGGAGTCACTCCGCTCGAGTCACCGGTCGCGCGGCTGTGGCGACTGCGAGCCGCGCTGGCGGCCACCTTTGCCGTGGGCGCGATCGCGCTCGCGCTCGAGGTCGCCTGGACGCGCGCGCTGGGCGCGGGCTTCGGCGCCACGGCGCACGGCTTCACGATCGTTCTGGCGGCGACGCTGCTCGGCATCGGGCTCGGGAGTCTCGGGGTCGCGCGCGAGCCCGCGGACGAGCGCGCGCCACTCCTGCCGCTGGCGCTGGCGCTGCTGGTGCTGGCCGCGTCGTCGTGCGTCTTCCTGCTCGGCTTCGACCGTCTGCCGGCGCTGTTCTTCCTGATCGTCCAGCCGCGCGCGCTCTCCTACGAGCAGCTCCTGTCGGTGCTGTTCGGCGTGTCGGCGCTGGTGGTGCTGCCGGCCACGCTCAGCATGGGCGTGGCGTTCCCGCTCTCGGTCCAGCTCGCGACCGCCTCGGCCGAGCGGGCGGGGCGCAGCGTGGGGCGCGTGTACCTCGCGAACACCGCGGGCGCCATCCTCGGGTCACTCGCCGGCAGCTTCGCCCTCGTGCCCTGGCTCGGGAGTCAGGGCGTGGTGCGGCTGTGCGCGCTCGGCTCCGCGCTGGCGGCCGGCGGGATCTGCGCCGTCGCGGCGCGCTACGGCGGCTGGAGCCGCGCGCGCGCCATCGGCATCGCGCTGCCGGTGGGGGGGCTCTTGCTCGTGGCGCTGGCGCTGCCCGGCTGGGACATGCGCCGGCTCGACCTCGACCCCATGCGCATCCGCAACCAGCTGCCGCGCGGACCGGGAGAGCTCGCCGACACCCTGGTGCTGGGCGGAGTCAGCCAGGTCTACGCGCGCGAAGGGCTGAACGCGCTGGTCACCGTGAGACAGTCGGGCACCACCAAGGCCCTCATGATCGGCGGCAAGGCCGACGCGTCGACGCCGTCCGACATGCCGAGCCAGATCCTGGTCGCGGCGGTGCCCATGATCTCGGCCGAGAAGATCGGCCGCGTGCTGGTGATCGGCGCGGGCTCGGGAGTCACGGCGCGCGTCGCCGCCGAGTTCGCCGGGGTCGAGCGCGTCGACGTGGTCGAGATCGAGCCGGCCATGGTCGAGGCCGCCTCGCGCCACTTCGACGGCGAGAACCACGGCGTGTTCCGGCGCGACAACGTGCGCGTGATCTACGAAGACGGCCGCACCCACCTGCTGGCCAGCCCCGACAGCTACGACGTGATCATCTCCGAGCCGACCAACCCGTTCATTTCCGGCGTCGCGAACCTGTTCACCGCCGAGCACTACGCCAACGCGCGCGCGCGGCTCGCGCCCGGCGGCGTGTACCTGCAGTGGGTGCAGACCTACTCGTCGAGCGACTGGATGGTGCGCGCCATGATCCAGACCTTCGTGCAGTCGTTCGAGCACGTGGACCTCTGGTGGTCGAGCCCCGACGACCTGTTGCTGCTCGGCTCCCAGCGGCCGCTGGTGTACGACCGCAACCTGGTCACGCGGCGCGTCGCGGTCAACCCCGGCCTCGCCAAAGACCTCGAGCCCGTGCTGTACGCGCGCTCGCCCGACGACCTGTTCGCGCGCTTCCTCTTGCACAAGGACGAGCTCACGCCGCTGCTCGCGGGCGCCGAGACACTGCACGACAAGCTGCCGCGGCTCGAGTCACGCGCCTCGCGCAACCGCTACCAGCCGACCGGCATCGACGCGCTGCTCGACGACGTGCGCCGCGTGCGCGCGGCGCGGGCGACGCTCTGGCCCGTGCTCACGACCGCGCCGCCCGACGACACGCCGCTGCGCCTGGCCGCCGTGCGCTTCCGCGGCGCCGAGGCCGGCCCCGAGCTCGACCTGATCCGGAACGTCGACCGCGACGAGGCCTTCCTGCTGCGTGCCCGGGCGCTGGCCGACGATCCGGCCCAGGCGCGCGCGGTGCTCGAGGAGGGCCGCAAGCGCTTCCCCGACAGCCGCCCGATCGCGCTCGAGCTGGCGCGGGTCAGCGCTGCGCTGGGCGACGCACAGACCGCGGCGGCGCTGCTGACCGGCGCGCTCAAGAGCGACGCGACGCTCGAGCCGCAGTACGCGCTGCTGGGCGCGCAGCTCACCGACCCGCGCTCGCCGCAGGGCGCGCAGGGAGTGATCGAGGCGGTCGGCACTGCGCTCGCCTCGCTGCGCCCGCGCAAGTCCGACTACGCGCTGCGCGAGCCGCTGCTCGAGCTCCTGGCGAGCGTGGCGCCGCGCGCGCCGCAGGCCAGCGACATCCTGCACAAGCTCTACGACAAGAACCCGTGGGACGAGCTGGCGGGCACGGCGCTCGCGCACGCGCAGTACCTGTCGGGTGACTACGCCGGCTGTCTCGCCACCGCCGACCTGCTCGCGAAGCAGAACTCGCTGTGGAACCGTCCGCCGCTGCGAGCCCTGCGCCTGCAGGCGCTGGCCGCGCAGCACAGCCCCGAGCTCCGCGCCGAGACACTGCGCTTCATGGACGACTTCCCGCAGGAGCCCGGCCGCACCTGGTTCCGGCCCTTCATCCGGGCACTACGGCAGGAATAGCTCCGAAGGCTCGTTCGCGGGCAAGGAGCACACCCGGCCGCGGCACAGGTAGGCGGTCGGCGCGCCGTTTCTCGGCTCGCGGCCTGCCAGCCATTCCGGCGCGAGCCAGGCGGGCCGCGCGCCGGGAGTCACCACGACCACGGCGTCCTCGGGACCGAGCAGCGTCCGGGCGCGCGCGGCCAGCGCCTGCGTGCGCGGGTCGGCGGCCGCGCCGAGCACGATCGCCACGCCGGGCTCGGCCTCGCGCAGGGCGGCGGCGCGCGTCAGCGTCGGCAGATACAAAGGCGCGCGCGAGGCGACCGGGCCCTCGCGCTCGAGCACCGCCTCGGCGATCTCGCTGAAGTCCGACCGCCCGCTGAGTGAGCCGAGCCGCACCAGACCCAGCACCGCGAGGCCCGAGGCCGCAGGCGTCGCCCCGTCGGAGTCACTCGACAGGCGCATCACCAGCGTGGCATCGCCGCCCGGCGTGAAGAACAGCTCGCGCGTGCGCGGATCGAAGAAGCGCGCCCGCAGCTCGTCGGCCACGACCGCCGCAGCCTCCAGGTACCGGTCGCCCCCGCCCGCGCGAGACAGGTCGAGCAGCGCGCACAAGAGCGCCGCGTGATCGTCGAGGAAGGCGGGGATCTTGGCCTCACCCGCCTCGTAGATGCGCAAGAGGCCGCGCCCGCCGTCCGACAGCCGGCTGAGCGCGAAGTCGGCCGCGCGCGCCGCGGCGCCGACCCACTCGGGCCGGGCGAAGCTGGACCCCGCGAGCGCGAGCCCCGAGATCGCGTAGCCGATCCACGAGCACACGTTCTTCTTGTCCGTCGCGGGCGCCACGCGCGCGCTGCGCGCCGCGAACAGCCGGGCGCGCGCCTCGGCGAAGCGCGGCCGGTCCCCCGCGAGGCCGTGCGACAGCACGCTCTTCCCCGAGTGCTCGAAATTCCCACCCGGCTCGACCCCGTAGGCCGCGCAGAACTCGTCGCCGAGCTCGCTCCCGAGCACCGCGCGGATCTCCTCGGGGCTCCAGACGAAGAAGCGCCCCTCCTCGCCCTCGCTGTCGGCGTCCTGACTCGCGTAGAAGCCGCCGGCCGGGTCGCGCATCTCGCGCTCGAGCCAGCTCACGGTCTCCTCGACCGGCCAGCGCAGCTTCTCGTCGCCGGTCTGCCGGTAGGCCTCGGCGTACACGCGCAGGAGCTGCCCGTTGTCGTAGAGCATCTTCTCGAAGTGCGGCACGAGCCAGCGCTCGTCGGTCGAGTAGCGGTGGAAGCCGCCGCCCAGCTGATCGAAGATGCCGCCGCGCGCCATCTGCTCGAGCGAGAACACCAGATGCTCGCGCGCGTCGCCGCGCGCCACGCCCAGGTGCGCCGCGGCCAGCACCGCCTCGAGGTTGGTGGCGGTGGGGAACTTCGGCGCCGCGCCGAAGCCCCCGTGCCGGCGGTCCGCGCGCGCCATCATCTGGCGCACCAGGATCGACAGTGACTCCTTGCCGACCGGATCGGGCGCCGTGACCTCGGGCCGCGCGCCCAGTGCAGCCAGCACCTCGGCTGCCGCCTTGTCGACCTCCTCGCGCTGGTCGCGCCAGGCACGCGCCACCGCCAGCACCACCTCGGCGAAGCTCGGCCGGTTGTGCATGCGGCGTGGCGGGAAGTAGGTGCCGCCCATGAACGGCCGTCCGTCGGGCGTGCAGAACATGTTGAGCGGCCAGCCGCCGGAGCCGGTCATGCGCTGCACCGCCTCCATGTAGATCTGGTCCACGTCGGGGCGCTCCTCGCGGTCGACCTTGATGGCGACCAGCGACTCACTCAAAAGGCGCGCCACGTTCGGGTCCTCGAACGACTCGCGCTCCATCACGTGACACCAGTGGCACGACGAGTAGCCGATCGACACCAGCACCGGCTTGTTCTCGCGGCGCGCGCGCTCCCAGGCCTCGTCGCCCCACGGGTACCAGTCCACCGGGTTGTGCGCGTGCTGGCGCAGGTAGGCGCTGGTCTCGCCGGCCAGCCTGTTCGGCATCAGATGAATTCCGGCGGGCGCGCGGCCTGGATCCACTCGCCGTAGCCGCGGTAGCCGATCCTCTCCTGCCGCGCCTTCACGCGCGCGAGCAGCTTCTGGCGCTGGTCGGCGCTGAGCGGGACGTGGGTCTTCACCTCCCGGGCGATCGCCAGATACTCGTCGCGCACGTACTGGCCGACCTGGCGCGCGTGGCGCCGCGAGTCGACGATGTTGCCCTTGCCGGTGACCACGTTGCCCGCCGAGAACAGCGTCGGAAAGTCGGGCAGCCGGCCCAGGTCCCAGTCACTGTAGGCGTAGAGCTCGCCCTTCTGCGGCACGCCTTCGAGCGGCTCGGGAATGGAGCCGATCGAGCTGATCACCTGCGCGCCGCGCACCTCTTCGGTCTCTGCGGTGGTGACGAGCTTCCCGCCCTCCAGCTTGGTGACCGCGAAGCGCATGCCGACCACGCGCTCGTTCTCGATCAGGAGCGCGAGCGGGGCGCGCAGCGGGCGCACGTGGAAGAGATACTTCGACACCGCCTTCTCGAGCATGTGCGCGCGCGTCTTCTCGATCTTGGCCCGCGTCTTCTCGTTGGCGTCGTCGGGCATCGACACGAGCGGCATGTCTTCGACGCGGCGCCGGTAGAAGAGCGTGGCTCCCTTGTAGCCCAGCCCTTCCCAGGTCATGCCGTGCGCGGCCAGCGCCTTCGGGATGCCCTCGACCTCGAGCTCCTCCAGCTCGACGTGCGCGCCCTTGCTGCGCAGCGCCTCGGAGGCGAGCTCCAGGTTGATCGCCTTCACCACGTCGATCGACGCGAGCCCGCCGCCCACCACGATCGTGTCGTCGAGTGCCTGGAACACCGGTCCCTGATACCCGGCTTCGTGTCGGTGGTTGAACCACTGAATGAATGGGTTCTGGTACACGAGGCCCTTGCCCACGTACTTCTCGGCATCGGGCACCGCGAGCGGCCGGTCGCGCCAGGCGCCGTTCGCCAGCACCACCGTGTGGAAGCCCCAGGCCTCGCACAGCTCGCGCAGCGACACGTCCCGACCGACTCGGGTGTTGGGCACGAAGTGGACGTGCGCCTGACCGAGCTTCTGGTCGATCGTGGCGTACTCCTTCGCGCGCAGGCCGACGTGCCAGCGCGGGAGGCCGTCCTCGACCTTCCCGTAGGGCCGGGCGTTCTGCTCGAACACCACGGTGAGGATGCCCTGCTTGGCAAAGATGTCGGCGGCCTCGGCCCCCGCCGTGGCGCCGCCGATGACCGCTACCGCGAACGACTCATCCGACATTTCGCTCGAATTCTATCGAAAAGCGCGCGTGGGGCTTTGACAGCGCGCGGCGCGGCGATACGATCCGCGCCCGTGAACAGCGCTTTGCGCTCTTCGCTCGTCCCCGAGCGCGCCCCCCGCGCCGCGAGTGACCCAAGTTTTTCGCGGTTCCGCTCGACCTGTATGTGCAGCGGGGATAACATGCGCCGCGACTCGCGCGTTCGCGCGACCGCCGCATTTCACTGGGAGTGATCGAAATTGATGCGTGCCTGGACCGTCCGTGAAGCTGCCGAGCTCTACGGGATTCCGTACTGGGGCGGCGACTACTTCTCAGTCAGTGCCGAAGGCGACATGCTCGTCCATCCCAACGGACCGGGAACCGCGACGGTGAACCTGCGCGCCGTCGTCGAGGAGCTGCGCGGCCGCGGCCTGCGCACCCCACTGGTGATCCGCTTCAGTGACATTCTCGCGAGCCGCGTGCGGCACATCTCGGAAGCGTTCTCGCGCGCGGTCCGTGACTACGAGTACAAGGGCCGCTACCGCGGCGTGTACCCGATCAAGGTGAATCAGCAGAAGCAGGTCGTGGAGGAGCTCGTGAACTTCGGGCGCCCCTACCACCTGGGCCTCGAGGTCGGCTCCAAGCCCGAGCTCCTGGTCGGCCTGGCGCTCCTGAACACGCCCGAGGCGCTGATCATCTGCAACGGCTACAAGGACCGCGCGTACATGGAGCTCGCGCTGCTCGCGCAGCGCCTCGGCCGCTACGTGGTGATCGTGATCGATCGGCCCAACGAGCTCGACACGCTGATCAAGGCCAGCCGCGAGCTGGGCATCCGCCCGCACATCGGCGTGCGCGCGCGCCTGGCCGCGCGCGGCGCGGGCAAGTGGGCCGAGTCGTCGGGTGACCGCTCGAAGTTCGGTCTCTCGGCCGAGGAGCTGGTCTCGGTCGTGAACCGGCTGCGGCACGACGACATGCTCGACTGCCTCGAGATGCTCCACTTCCACAACGGCTCGCAGATCACGGCGATCCGCTCGCACAAAGACGCCTTCCGCGAGGCCAGCCACATCTTCACGGAGCTGCACGCGCTCGGCGCGCCCATGCGGCTCATGGACGTGGGCGGCGGTCTGGGCATCGACTACGACGGCTCGCAGACCAACTTCCACTCCTCGATGAACTACACCACGCAG
Organism: Myxococcota bacterium; assembly: GCA_035498015.1. Classification (NCBI taxonomy): domain Bacteria; kingdom Pseudomonadati; phylum Myxococcota; species Myxococcota bacterium. Next base: position 23,081 of record DATKAO010000128.1, on the reverse strand, counting down.
GAGTACGCCTACGACGTCGTCTCCGCGATCCGCGACATCTGCGACGAGAAGGGCGTGCCGCACCCCGACATCGTCACCGAGGCCGGCCGCGCGCTCGTGTCGCACGCATCGGTCTTGATCTTCGACGTGCTGGGCGTGGACGGCGTGCGCTCGGCGACCCAGCCGACCGCACCCACCGAGGCCGACCCCAAGGTCATCCAGCAGCTCCACGAGGTGTGGAGCTCGATCACGGCGCGCAACGTGCTCGAGTCCTACAACGACGCGCTGCAGCTCAAGGAGGAGGCGACCACCGCCTTCTCGCTCGGCTACCTCGACCTGCAGACCCGCGCGCGCATGGAGGAGCTGTTCTGGGCCTGCTGCGAGAAGATCATGCGCATCGTGCGCGACCTCGAGTACGTGCCCGAAGACCTGCAGCGCCTGGAGCGCCAGCTCGCCGACACCTACTACGGCAACTTCTCGGTCTTCCAGTCACTGCCCGACTCGTGGGCCATGAAGCAGCTCTTCCCGGTCGTGCCGATCCACCGCCTCGACGAGGCGCCGTCGCGGCGCGGCACGTTCGCCGACCTGACCTGTGACTCCGACGGCAAGGTCAACCAGTTCATCGACCTGCGCGACGTGAAGACGGTGCTCGAGCTGCACCCGCCCAACGGCCGCCCGTACTACGTGGGCGTGTTCCTGGTGGGTGCCTACCAGGAGACGCTCGGCGAGATGCACAACCTGTTCGGCGACACCGACGCCGCGCACGTGCGCGTGTACGAGGACGGCGGCTACACGGTCGAGCAGGTGGTCGAGGGCGACTCGGTCGAGCAGGTCGTGCAGTATCTCGGCTACGACCGCCGCCAGCTCTCGGAGGCCGTGCGGCTGGCCGCCGAGACGGCCATGCGCGAGGGGCGGCTCACGATCGAAGAGTCGGCGCTGCTGCGCCGCCGCTTCGAGCAGGGCATCAGCGGCTACACGTACCTCGAGCAGGAGACCTAGAGGTGCAGATCCAGGGCGCCGGGGCCGTCGTGACCGGCGGCGCGTCGGGCCTGGGCGGCGCGACCGTGCGCGAGCTGCTCGCCGCGGGCGCGCGCGTGGCGATCCTCGACCTGCCGCGCTCGAAGGGCGAAGACGTCGCGCGCACCTTGGGCCGCGGCGCGATCTTCTGCCCGTGCGACGTGACCAAGGCCGCCGAGGTCGAGGCCGCGGTCGACCGCGCGGTGAAGGAGGTCGGCCCGATCCGCATGGCGGTGAACTGTGCCGGCATCGGCTGGGCGCAGCGCACGGTCACCAAGGAAGGCCCGCACCCGATCGAGCCCTTCATGAAGGTGCTCGAGGTGAACGTGATCGGCACCTTCAACGCGATCCGCTTCGAGGCGGACCGCATGAGCAAGAACGACCCCGACGCCGACGGCGAGCGGGGCGTGATCGTGAATACGGCCTCGGTCGCCGCCTACGACGGCCAGATCGGCCAGGCCGCGTACTCCGCGTCGAAGGGCGCCGTGGTGGGCATGACCCTGCCGATCGCGCGCGACCTGGCGTCGCTCGGGATCCGCGTGGTGACCATTGCCCCGGGCCTGTTCGACACGCCGCTTCTGGCCGGCCTGCCGGAGCCCGCACGCCAGGCGCTGGCTGCGAACATCCCGTTTCCGCGCCGCCTCGGGCGGCCGATCGAGTACGCGCACCTGGCGCGCTCGATCATCGAGAACGGCATGCTGAACGGAGAAGTGATCCGCCTCGACGGCGCGATCCGCATGCCCCCGAAGGGATGATTCGGAAGCTCGCCGCGGCGGCGCTGTGTCTCGCGCTGGCGGCCTGCGCGTCCACCATCCAGCGCGGCGCCGCGATGCACGCGCAGGAGCTGCTGAACGACGCGAGCTATGCCGAGGCGTTGTCGGCCACCCAGGAGTTCATCTACGACGACGAGGGCACCCCGGACGCGCTGGAGGAGCTCTATCTCCTGCGCGGCCAGGCGCTCGAGGGCCTGGGGCGCAAGAGCGAGGCGATCGAGCTGTACCACCTGCTCGTCCGAAGTCACTCCGGCCGTGCTGCGGCCTATCAGGCGCGCGGGCGGCTGGTCGACCTGGGTGAGCCGTGCGCTCCGTAGCGGCGTTGGGCGTGTTGCTCCTCACGGCGTGCGCAACCGGCGTCGCGCAGCGCGGGAACGTCGCCCGCGTGCACGGCCACATCGAAGACGGTGACTGGGCCGGCGCGCTGGTGCTCGCCGAGCACGTGATCGCGTCGGGTCCGATCGACCCCCAGGCGCAGCTCGACGCCTACTTCGCGAAGGCGGTCATCCTCGAGCACTACGGCCGCAAGCGCGAGGCGGCGGGCCTGTACGAGTACCTGGCGCACGTCGCGGGGGACAGCCCGGGCGGTGCCCAGGCGAAGGGCCGGCTCGCGGAGCTCGGCGGCCCCGTGTGCGGGCCGGCGAAGGAAGTGAGTCGCTGAGCGGGCGTCCTCGGCCCGGCCGATGCAGGGCTGTGCGGCATGGACGCTCGAATCGACTGGCAGAAGCTCGGCATGAGGCGCGTGCAGCCGCTCCTGACCCTGCAGGCGCAGGTTCACGGCTCGGGGCTCGGCGCGAAGCTGCTCGGGCTTGTGGAAATGCGCGCCTCGCAGATCAACGGATGTGCATATTGCCTCGACATGCACAGCAAGGATGCCCGCGCCGCAGGTGAGTCGGAGCAGCGGCTCTACGGCCTCGATGCCTGGCGCGAGGCGCCGTACTACGACGCGCGCGAGCGCGCCGCGCTGGCGTGGACCGAGGCGGTGACCTGCCTCGAGGAGGGCCACGTGGCCGACAAGGTCTTCGAAGAGGTGCGCAAGCAGTTCAGCGACGAGGAGCTCCTCGACCTCACGCTCGCGATCGTGGCGATCAACGCCTGGAACCGGCTGATGATCGGCTTCCGCGTGCCCGCCGGGAGCTACCACCCGCGCGCGCGCGCCGCGGCCGTGTGAGTCGGCGCTCCGACCAAAACGTCTCGAGCGTGAAACCGGCGCCTCACCGTGCCGGAAGACGCGCCGCGTAGCATTCGGAACGCCCAGCTCGCGCTTTCTTGGAGGGAATGAGGCCGCCGTCCGCGCCTCGCAGCAGGGGCCCCTCGGCCGATCGCATCGTCGGCCGAGGGGCTTCGTGTCTGCGGATCCGCGCGGCTACCCTACGCGCCATGCCGGGGGACGGGGCCGAGGCTCGGGCGGGCGCGGGCGCGATGAACTTCGCGCGCAACGCGTCCTCGACCGCGCTGACCCAGGTGGCGCGCACGTTCTTCGGGCTGGGGCTGGCCATCCTGCTGGCGCGCTGGCTGAGCGAGGCGGACCGGGGCATCTACGCCGTGGTCGCCACGGCCGCGATGTTCGGCGACCAGGTCAGTCAGCTGGGCATGCGCTACGCGGTGATCTACCGCATGTCGCTGCCGGGCGCGTCGCGCGCGCGGGCGGTGGGGGCGGCGTTCGCCTGGACGCTCGTCACGTTCGCGCTGCTGGCCGGGCTGGCGCTGGTCTTCCGCGACCCGCTGCGCGCGCGCTTCCTGCTGGGCGCCGAGCCGGTGTTCCTGTGGCTCGCGCTGGCGCTCGCGGCGGCGGACCTGTTCACGGGACTGGTCGACGCGGTGGCGCGGGGCATCGACCGCTTCGACCTGCGCAATGCCGACCAGATCTCGATCGCGGCAGTGACTCTGCTCGCGACCTGGCTGGCGCTGGTGGTGTTCGAGTGGGGTCTGCTCGGCACGCTGGCCGCGACCGCGGTCGCGCGCGGGGCGGTGCTGCTCTTGTTCTCCGCGCTCACCTTGCGGCGCAGCGGCATCGACCTGACGCCGGACGCGCACGAGCTCGGCGAGTCACTCTCCTTCGGCGTGCGCGGCCACCCGCAGACACTCCTGGCCTGGCTGCACCAGCGCGTCGACGTGATGCTGATGGCGCTGTTCGCGGTCGACCCCGCGCAGATCGCGGTGTACGCGGTCGCGGTGAACGTGATCGACCGCTTGCGGGTCGTGCCGGACTCGGTGAGCTCGGCGCTCCTGCCCAAGCTCGCCACGCTCGGCCCGGCCGAGATGGGCACATACGCCGCGCGCATCACGCGGCACCTGATCTTCTGGGTGTGTCTGTCGGGGCTCGCGCTGGGGCTCCTGGCGCCGTTCCTGGTGCCCTTGCTGTTCGGGCGGCCGTACGCGGCCTCGGTGCTGCCGCTCTACGTGTTGCTGCCGGCGACGGTCATGCTCTCGGTGCGGGGCATGGTCGGGAGCTACTTCATCGCGGCGGGTCGGCCGGGCTTCAACGCCTGGGTGCAGGCGGGCTCCGTGGCGGTGAACGTGGCGGCGAACCTGTGGGCGATCCCGCGCCACGGCATCGTGGGCGCGGCGTTCGCCAGCCTGCTCTCGTACAGCGTCGAGGCGATCGCCACGGTGCTCGTGTTCCGGCGCGTCACCGGCTGCGGCCTGGGCGAGATCGTGCTGGCGCGGCGCGCGGACCTGCGGCCGTATCTGGGCCGCATGCGCCGGCTGCGCGAGAGACTCGGGGGCGCGTGAGTGGCGGCCGAGCTGTCGCCCGACGTGCCGTTCGTGGTGCTCGCGAGCGCCGTGTGGGACACGACCAACCCGGTGAACGCGCACCAGATCGCGCGCCGGCTCGCGGCTGCGGGTCACCGCGTGCTGTTCGTGGACTCGAGCGGGCTGCGCGCGCCGGCGCTCCTGGCCTCGGCGCACGACCGGCGGCGCGTGCTGGCGCGGCTCTCGCGCGGGCTGGGCGGGGCGCGCGCCGTGGCGCCCAACCTGTGGGTGCGCTCGCCGCTGACCCTGCCGGCGGGCTGGCCGGAGCCGCTGCGCTCGCTGTCGCAGTCACTGTACGCCTGGGCGGTGCGGCGCGCGGCGCGCCGGCTGGGCTTCGAGCGCCCGGTCGTGTGGGCCATGCTGCCCAACCAGCTCGGCGCCGCGCGCGCGCTCGCGCCGCGCAAGCTCGTGTATCACGCCGTGGACGACTACGCGGCGAACCCCGGCGTGGATGCGGCGTGGGTGCGCGCGCGCGAGCACGAGATGGTGGCCGCGGCCGATCTGGTGTTCGCGGCCAGCCCGAGCCTGACCGAGCGCCTGCGCGCCCAGCGGCCTGACGTGGAGCTGCTCGCCAACGTGGCCGACGTGGAGCTGTTCTCGCGGGCGGTCAGCACGAGTCACGCCGAGCCGCCCGAGCTCGCGCGGCTGCGGCGGCCGCGCGCGGTGTACGTGGGCAACCTCGCGGCCTACCGGCTCGACTTCGAGCTGCTGCGGGCGGCGGCGCGGGCGCTGCCCGGGGTGGAGCTCGTGCTGATCGGTCCGATCGGCCTGGGCGAGCGCGACCCGGCCGGGCCCGCGGCGGCGCTCGCCGCCGAGCCCAACGTGGCGTTCCTGGGCCCGCGGCCCCAGCCCGACCTGCCCGCGCTGCTCGCGCACTGCGACGTGGCGCTGTTGCCGCTGCTCGAGAACGCGCACACCCTGTCGTGCATGCCGCTCAAGCTCTGGGAGTATCTCGCCGCCGGTCTGCCCGTGGTGGCGCGCGACCTGCCCAACCTGCGCGGGCTGCTCGACGAGCGCGCGATCCGCCTGTACGCCGATCCGGCCGGCTTCGTGCCCGCGCTCGCGAAGGCGCTCGAGGACGCCGGCCGCGGCCGCGCCGAGCGGCTGAAGGCCGCGCAGACGCACGGCTGGCCGGCGCGCATCGCCGAGATCCGCGCGCGCCTGGCGGAGTCACTGGCGTGAGCGCGCCGCCCCTGCGCTTCGCGTTCCTGGTGTATCTGGGCCGGTCCGGCTCGACCTATCTGTCCCGCCAGCTCGACGGCGCGTCGCAGGACGTGCTCGTGACTCCCGAGCTGAATTTCGCCGTGAGCGCCGCGCTCGCGGGCGACGCCGCCGTGCGCGCGCTCGCGCCCGAGGCGCTTGTGCGCTTCGTGCGCCACGACCTGCAGATCGCCAATCTCGACCTGCCCGACGACCAGCTCGACGCGCTGGTGCGCGGCTGCGCGGGGCAGGGCGTGCGAGCGCTGTGCGAGACACTCGTGCGCGCGCACGCGCAGAAGCGCGGCCGCGAGCCGCGCATCGTGGTGATCAAGAAGTCCGTCGCGCAGCTCGCGGCCGGGAAGCTCGAGGCGGTCTTTCCCGAAGTGGTCTTCATCCACGTGCGCCGCGACGCGCGCGCGGTCGTGAACTCGCTCATCCACACCGAGAGCGTCTACGACCCGGGCGTGCAGCTGGGGCGCGGCGATCCCGTGCACGCCGCGCGCATGTGGGTGCGCCAGCTCGACTCGGTGGCCGCGCTCGCGCGCCGCGAACCGGGGCGCGTGATCGAGGTCGCCTACGAGTCGCTGATCCGCGCGCCCGAAGAGACGCTGGCCCGGCTCATGGCCGAGCTGTCGGCGAAGAGCGGCGTACCCCTGCGCGCCGCGGCCGGAGACGCCGGCTTCGTGGTGCCCGAGCGCGAGCGCGGGCTACACCGGCTGGTGACGGGCGCGCCCGTCGAGGCGCGCACCGAGGGCTGGCAGGTCGAGCTCGGCCGCGCGAACGGGATCGCCGTCGAGTCCATCGCGAAAGACTGGCTCGCGCGCTGCGGCTACGAGCCGTACTTCCTGCGGGGCCAGGGCGCCGCCACGATCGCAGCGGCCCGCGCGCGCGCCGAGCTCGCGCACGCCGGAATCACTGCGCGTCACTACGCGTGGCGCGCCGGGATCCTGGCGAAGCTCCTGTTCCGCGACCCCGGACTGGCGGGCGCGCGCCTGCGCGAAGCCCTGTTCCAGCGCTTCGGGGGCTAGCTGCGCAGCTCGAGCACGAACGCCTCGTCTTTGTGGAGCGCCTCGTGGTGGCGCAGCGCGAACGCGTCGGGCTCGGCGTGGGTCATCTGCAAGAGCTCTTCGCGCTCGCGGGCGTCGACGATCACGTAGCGCACGCGCTCGCGCCGCAGATACTCGAGCACGAGCGCGGGGTGGGGCGCCTGGCGCAGGTCGACGAAGCGCGCGCCCGCGTAGTAGCCGACGCGGCGCTTGATCGACGCCACCGCCTGGTCCGCGCCCAGGCCGCCTTCCAGGCGCACCCACTCGGCTGCGCGCCGCTCGGGCAGGGCGTCGAGCCGGTCCGGGCGGAGTGACTTCCCGAGCCCCAGCGCCGCGACCGCGAGCAGCAGCGCAGCCGGTGCGCGCGCCAGCGGGCGCGCGAGCGGCGGCGCCCGGCGCAGCCAGCCCGCCGCGGCCTGTACGCCCAGCGCCTCGTACCCGAGCAGCAGGGTCACCGGCGGCAGCACGTGCCGGCGGCTCAGATAGTCCGAGGTCGCAGCCAGCGCGAACACCACCACGAGATACAGGGCAGAGTACGCGGCGAAGAACCAGCCGCGGCGCGAGAGCGGTCCCCACGCGAGCCAGATACCCAGGGCCAGCAGCAACATGCCCTCGGGTCGCAACGCCTTGCTCGTCTCGGACACCACCTGTTTGGTCGCGAACGAGAGCGTCGCCGCGCCCTGCGGCGGCGCAGTGTCTCGGAACGGGTGCACCCCGGGCGGCAGCGGCGTGAGCTCCGGATGTGCCGCGAGCAGCGCATCGATCGCCGGGGCGGGGCGCGCGCCTTCCTTCGACACCCCGAGCATGTGAGTCACCGACTTCTTCGCGGTGAGCGTGGGCCGGCCGGCCTGCAGCGAGATGTACGCCACGTAGGGCGCCATCACGAGCCCGGCCACCACACACAGCGGCGCGGCCAGGCGCACGGCTCTCGCAACCGGCCACTCACCCCGCAGCGCGTGGAAGCCGGCGAGACCCAGCCCCACCAGCACCGTGCCGACGCCCTCGGGCCGGGTCAGGTAGGCCAGCCCCGCGAACAGCCCCGCCCAGGCGGCAGCCCGGGAGCTCTCGCGCAGATACCCGCGCAGCAGCGCCGCCGCGCTCGCCACGAACAGGCAGAGATACAGCGCGTCGCTCTGTACGTCGGCCAGCTCGATGGCGACCGGCTGCACCGCGAGCAGGAACGCCGCGATCGCGGCCTCCCAGCGGCCGGGGAAGCCCTGGCGCACCAGCGCCCACACCGCCCAGACCGCGGCCGCGCCGGCCAACACCGACACCGCCACCGCCGCGCGCTCCCAGTCCGGAATGAGGCCATGCGCCACGCTGACCGCCGCCGGGTAGAGCGGGTGATACGGGTGACTCAGGGGCGTGCGCCAGTCGCCGGCCGCGAACGCCTGGGCCAGGCGGATGAACTCCGGACCGTCGTTCATCATGGCTGCGGTCTGACCCCAGCGGATGCAGCGCGCCACCAGGGCCACGAGCGCGAGCGCGGCCGGGATTCCCCACTCGCGGGCGTTCGGGCGGGCCAACTCGAAGCGCAGATTAGTGGACCGGCGTCACAGAAAATAGACTGGGCCCAGGCAGGATTGGATACGATCGGGCGGGTACCGGGGAATGGGCTGCGCGTACACCTTCCGGCCATTGAAGGAAGCGGACGAAGCTGCCGAGGCGGCGGCGCGCGCGTTCGCCCGCGCCTCGATCTACGAGCGGGTTTGGCTGCACGCGGTGCTCGAGACTCCGCTGCTGCGCGCCCGCGCCGAGCCCCTGGCGGCATTCCACGGTGACCGCCTGGTCGGGCTGGGTGCAACGGTCGCGGGGCTCTTCCCGTTCCGCGTCGTGGTCCTCGACGGGTCACTGCCCGGCGTGGCGAGTCAGCTGCTCGCGCGCTTCGAGCCCCCGTTCGTATGTCGGGTGCCCATGCGGCTGGCGCGCGAGATCGCGCACGCCGGCGGGCGGCCCGTTCACACCGAGCGCCAGCTCGTGCGCTTCGACCCGTGCAGCGTGCGGCCCGCGCTCGACCCGCACGTGGAGCGCCTGTCCGACGCGCGCGAGCTCGCGCGCTTCTGCGGGCCGTCGTTCGCGCCGCTCGAGCTCGAGCTCGCGCCGTTCTTCGGCATCCGCGACGCCTTCGGCGAGCTCGCGGCCGTGGCGGGCGGGCGGCTGCTCACCGACCGGATCGCGCTCTTCGGGCAGCTCGTGACCCGCGAGGACTGCCGCCGGCAGGGCTTCGCCCGCGCGCTGGCCGCCACGCTGGCCTGTGCGCTCGAGACGCGCGAGCGGCGCGTGGTGGCGCACGTGCGTGACCACGCGCGCCCCGCCGAGCACCTGCTCACCCGGCTCGGCTTCCGCGGTGCGCACGAGTTTGCCGTCTTCGCGCGCTGACTTTCGCCGACTTCGGTAGAGTCGGCGCATGCACGAGGGAAGCCGCCGCGCGGTGATCGCGGCGTTCGCGGCGAACATGGGGATCGCGGCGGCCAAGTTCGTGGCGTTCTTCTTCACGGGCGCGGCCTCGATGCTGGCCGAGTCGGTCCACTCGGTGGCCGACACCGGCAACCAGGCGCTGCTCTTCCTGGGCGGCGCGCGCTCCCGGCGCGCCCCGACCGAGGAGCACCCCTTCGGCTTCGGGCGCGAGCGCTACTTCTGGGCGTTCGTGGTGGCGCTCGTGCTGTTCTCGCTCGGGTCACTGTTCGCGATCGGCGAGGGCATCGAGAAGCTGCGCACGCCACACCGGCTCGAGAGCCCGGTCTGGGCGCTGGGCGTGCTGGCTGTCTCGATCGTGCTCGAGACCTTCTCGCTCATCACCGCGCAGAACGAGGCGAACCGCATCCGGCGCGGTGAGTCATGGCTCGCGTTCATCCGCCACACCAAGAACCCGGAGCTGCCCGTCGTGCTGCTCGAGGACCTGGGCGCGCTGGTCGGGCTGGCGGTCGCGTCTCTGGGCGTCGGGCTCGCGGTCTTTACCGGTGACCCGCGCTTCGACGCCGCGGGCTCGATCGCGATCGGCGTCCTCTTGGGCGTCATCGCCTTCGTGCTGGCGGCGGAGATGAAGAGTCTCTTGATCGGCGAGGCGGCCTCGCCCTCCGACGTGGCCAAGATCCGCGCCGCCATGGAGTCTGCGCCGCACGTCGCGCGGGTGATCCACCTGCGCACGCTGCACCTCGGGCCCGACGACCTGCTCGTGGCGAGCAAAGTGGCGTTCGACCCGAAGCTCGACTTCGCCTCGCTCGCCAAGGCCATCGACGAGACCGAGCGCCGCATGCGCGCGGCCACGCCGTCGGCGCGGCTGATCTTCCTCGAGCCCGACGTCGACCGCGGGCCCGGTCAATGACTCCCGGTCACTCGCCCCAATTCAGCAGGTCCTTCACGGTCTGCTGGTCGAACTTGTACTTGAACGAGATGAACGGGCCCTGCGCCGTCCAGTCCTGGCGCGAGAAGTCCGAGTCCTTGTAGCCGCTGAAGTTGTAGCCGGCCTGGACCCACATGTTCTTCATGACCACGTAGCCCAGCGACGCGCTGTACAGCTGGTTCACCGAGCCGTCGGAGTACGAGTGGCGCAGGCCGACGCGCGTGCCGATGTCGAAGCCGCCCCACAGGTCGCGCCGCAGCTCGACGCCCGCCACGTCGGTGTAGCCGGACAGGTTCTGGCTGTCGACGTTCTCGAGCAGATACTTGGCGCCGTACTGGAACGAGAGCTGCGTCGCGCGGTCGAGCTTCACGTTCAGGTTCACGTTGTTGATGATGCGGTTCGACATGCTGCCGAACACGTCGCCGTCGAGGCGCTCGCGGCGGAACTCGGTCGAGTCGAGCAGGATGAAGCGGCTGCCCACCGGGCGGTAGACCGCCGAGAAGCGCAGCCGGCCGAGTGACTGCACGCCGTACAGGGAAGACAGGCTCGAGCTGGTCGTGCTGGTGGTGGTGGAGTCGAACGACGTCGAGTAGGTCGGCGTGGCGCCCCCGCCGATCGGCGAGGCCGTGCCGCTCATGTCGAAGAACTCGGCGCGCAGAGCGATGCCCACGCCGTCGGCGAGCTGGCGGTACGCGCCCGCGGTGACGCCCCACTTGTCCTGCGCGCTGCCCTGGCGTGTCTCGATCTTCAGGTTCGCGGCCCAGAGCTTCTGCGAATAGGTGGTGCCGAGCGACACCGACGTGAAGTCGTCGCCGCCCGGGTCACCGGTCAGGCCGTTCGCCACCGGCTGCTTGTCGGCGAAGGGCGAGATCTCGCCCGCGGGCACGTCCTGCCCGTGCAACGTGATCGAGTTGTCGACCGCGAAGTCCACGCTCCACGCGTCGGTGAGCTGGAAGGTCTGCAAGGCGCCCAGCGTGGTGAACAGCCGGGTCGCGTCCTGCTCGGCCCGCTGGCCCAGCGCCGCGGTCATCTGGCTGCCCTGCCACGGGCTGGTCTTGAGCCCGACGCGCGTAGAGGTCACGCTGCGGTCGGAGGCGAGCGCGAGCTCTTCCTCGCCGAACACGGTGAGCTGCGGCAGGAGCTCGTAGTCGGCGCCGACCAGCAGCCGCGTCGGGAACTCGAGGCTGTCACTCCCGCCCAGCGAGAGCTCGGTGTCTCCGCGCAGCTTCAGGCGGTTGTCGAGGAACATGTAGCTCGCGCCGCCAAGCAGCTGTGGAGCGGTCGCGCTGGTGCCGTCGATCAGCTGGTCATGCGCCCAGCGGAAGCCGCCGTAGGCGCCGAGCGGACCGTCGTGGTGCTCGACGCGGCTCTCGAACACGTCGCGCGTCGCGGGTGAGTTCAGGTCGGTCTCGCGGAACGCCTGGCCGAGCAGGTTCCACTGCGGGTCGAACAGGTAGCGCGCGTCGAGCCCGTACTTGCGCGTGGCGGTCTCGCTCGCGGCCTGCTGGCCGACGCCGAAGCCCGACTGCTGCTCGCGGAAGTAGGCGCGCGTGTCGAGGCTCGCGTCGCGGCGGGTCAGCTCGGCGAGCCACGCGCCGCCCTGGCCGTCCTGGTTGGGGTCGAGCAGCGCCGAGTGAGTCGCCGCATATTCGCCGCGGAAGCGCGTCGAGGGGTCGAGGTCGACGCGCACGTCGCCGCCGTACAGGCTCGAGGTCCGGCCCTCGGTGCCCTCGTGGATCATGGTCGAGCCGACCTCGACCTTGTCGTCGAGCAGCTTCACCGCGCCGCGGCCGCCGCCGGAGAAACGCTGGTCGGTCGAATCGTCGGACTCGTACTCGACCACGATGAACAGCGGGTTGAAGCCTTCGCCGTGACTCGGGATGGGCTGCTTGAAGAAGATCGTGCCCATCTGGTAGTCGATGTTGTAGTCGACGTAGCGGGCCTGCGGCGCCGTGGTGAGCACCATCTCGGAGCGGAAGCGGTCGCGCGTCTCGATGCGCACCTTCTCGCTGTTCACCACGATCGAGCGGCGCGACAGCTGGTACAGGCCCGAGGTGCCGTCGCCGCGGATCTCGTCGCGCACGAACGCCTGGTTGGTGTCGGTGCCGAAGGCCGAGAAGCTGAAGTGATCGCTCTCGAACTCGCTGTGCAGGCCGTTCAGGCTGCGGTTGTAGCGTCCGAGCTCGGTGGCGGTGAGCCCGGTGGTGTAGTCGCCGAACAGCGCGAAGAACTGCTTGCGCTCGAGCTTGAGATACAGCGGCCGCTGGCTCGGGGCCTCGAAGCCCTGCGTGCTCGTGTCTCCGTACAGCGTGTAGTACTGGTTCGGGTCGATGCCGCCGTCGAGCGCCTTGCGGAACAGGTCGTCCGACTCGCTGTGCTCGCGCTGTGAGTCGTAGGAAGCCGTGAGCAGCCAGTCGCCCTTGATGCGGCCCTTGGCGAACAGGGCGGTGCCGTTGTCGAGCTGGAAGCCGTTGTCGGGCGCACCCGTGAAGCCTTCCATGTGGTCCGCCACGTCCTGGTGAGCGAGCGTGCCGCCGGTCAGGCCGACCACGATCCAGTCACGCGCCTGCGCCTCGAGCCACGGGTGCAGCTCCTTGTCGTGCCGGCCCGCGAGCATGAAGTGCAGCGTGGCCTTGCCCGAGACGGTGGTCGGCGCGAGCGGGATGCGCGCGATGCCGTCGGGGCCGATGCGGTAGGAGGGGCTCTCGGGCGCGAGGCCGGCCTGGCGGCGCAGCTCCTTCACGCTCGGGTCGAGCTTGGTCTCGTACGGCGGGTCGATCGTGAAGTTGCCGGTCGCGCCTTCGCGCACCGGCTTGTCGTCCTCGTCGGTGAAGCGCACCGCGATGATCGGCACGGTGCGGCCGTCGGCGGCGAGCACACACTGCTCGGGCACGAGCTCGGCCTGGAACGGCGGGCCCGAGTAGTGGATGAGACGCTCGATCTTGTCCACGACTTCGCCGTTCGCGTCGATCTCCATCGCCACGAAGGTGTTGTCGCCGTCCTTGAGATCGACGCCGCGCCAGCGTGACAGCGCGACGCTCTGCGCCTGGTTCTTGAACGTGCCCTCGTAGTTGAACTTCGAGACCTCCTCCCCGTTCTGCAGCAGGCGGATCGAGGTGCCCGGCACGTGCTTGATGGCGATGTGCACGCTCGCGATCGGCGGCGCGTAGCCTTCCTCGGGCGAGAGCCACTCGAAGCCCGGCGTCGCGGCCTCGATCCAGTCCTTGCCGTAGACCTGCGGCTTGGGCGGCTCCGGCTCGGGCGCGTTCGGCTCGTCCCAGACCTCGCCCTGGCGCAGGCCGAGTGTGTCGGCCGAGATCAGTCCGCTGCCCGCGCTCGAGTCACCGATCAGCTGGTTGGTCGCGACCGGCGTCTTCGAGGCCGGCTCGGCCGGGGTCTCGAACAGGATCACCGACTTGGTGTCGAGCGTCGCCGACTTGTCCGCGGTGACCTTGGCGTCGAGCGTCAGGTCGGCGGTCCACTCGGCGTTGGTCTCGTCGTCGAGCCGGAAGGTGAGTGCGTTCCCGTCGGCCTGCGGCTCGAGCGCGACGCCCTGGTTCTTGGCGCTGCCGGGCACGTACTCCACGCCGTCGGGCAACATGACCAGCGCGCGCGGGTTGCGCACCGGCACGCCCTGACCCGCGACCGCGAGCTGGTAGTGGATCACGTTGCCGTCGCGCTGGGCCTCGAGGCGCTGGTTGATGCCGCCGTGCTTCTGCGGGCGCGGCTGCACGCGGAAGTCGTTGCGCCACAGGGTGCCGCCCTGCAAGTCGACGAACTGCGAGAACGGCCGGCCGGCGAAGGCGTGACCCTCGGCGTCGGGGCAGGGCAGCGGCTCCACGTAGGCGGGCAGGCTGTCGAGGTCGAGCTGCACCACGTGAGTGCCGGGGCGCACGCCCTCGAAGTGATAGAAGCCGTTCTCGTCCGTGACCGAGTAAGTGCCGTCCTCGAGGAAGACGCGCGCGCCGATCATCGGCTCGCCGCCGAAGTCGGCCGTGTCGCACGCGCCCTTCGAGACCCGGCCCATGATGAAGGACTTGGTGCCCAGGAGCTCCTGCTGCACGCGCACCACGGCGAACGAGCTGGCCGTGCGCGAGCCGCCGATCTCCACGGCCGTGGCCTTGGTGCGGTTCGCGCCGACCTTGGCGCCGGTGACCACGGCCGCGGTGAAGCGGATGTGACTCACGATGGGCAGCGCCTCGACCGGGAGCGTCCAGGTCAGCGTGCGGCCGTCGCTCGAGATCACCGGGTCGGGCACCGACTTGTCGTCGATGTGCGAGCTGCCCTGGGTGTAGCGGAAGCCAGCGGGCAGGTTGATCACGACGGAGACGCCGCCGGGCGCGCTGGTGGCGCCGGGGTTGGTGACCTGCACGTCGTACTGCAGGTGGTCGCCGACCGAGACCACGTCGCGGCTGGCGCGGATCGAGATGAAGCCGGCGCCCGCGGCCGCGGTGTCGAGCGGCAGGTCGAGCAGGAAGCTCGGGCCCGCGATCGTGAACGCCACGCCGCGCGAGCCCGCTGCCAGCTGGAAGGGGCCGCCGGGCAGCGCGTTCAGCGTCGCGTCCGGAGTCACCGAGGGGAAGAAGAAGCCCGTCGGCGCAGTCACCACGATGTGGTAGGTGCCGGCCGGGACCACCGGGTAGCGATAGCCGCCCGGGCCGAAGTTGTAGGCGGTGCCGCCGCCGTCGGTGACCGGCGAGCCTGTGACCAGGGTCGCCGGGAAGCTGCTCACGCCGTCGTCGCCGCGGATGCCGGCGGCCGGCAGGCCCGTGGCGTCGTCGATCAGGATCACCTGCGCGCCGTTCACGGCGTGGCCGTTGGTGGCATCGAACACGCGGCTCACCGGATCGATCAGCGCCGACGCGGAGGAGGTGTCCGTGGCGTTGGTCGCGTCGACGTAGCTGGCAGTCACGTTCTGGCCCGCGGGCGCGGCCAGCACGCAGTTGTTGGCGGGCGCCGGCGGCGCGGAGGTCGGGATGTAGCCCACGAAGACGCCGGTGTTGATCCCGGTCTCCTGCAGCTCGAGCTGCTCGGCGTCACCCACCCCCGCGGCCGCCAGGTTCACGACCACGTTGTCGATCGCCGCCGGATTGGTGTTCCGGTTGGCGTCGTTCAGCCGCACGAACACGGGCTCGCCCGGGTGGTAGCTGGGCGTGGTCACCAGGTCGACCGCGCCGAGCGCGATGGCTCCGCCGCCATAGGCGTTGGGCGGCGGCAGCGGATTGAACGCTGATCCATTGAAACACTGGGTGGGCGTGACTGCGAACGTCGTCGCCCCCGGCGCTCCCGGCGCATAGCGCATGAACACGAGGCTCGAGGCCGTGCCGAACGCGGCGGTGGTGATCACGAGCGTGTTCGAAGGCCGAACGATGCCCGTGGTCGCTCCGACGTCGTAGGTGGCGGAGGCCGTATTCGGAATGGGCGTTCCCACCGGGGTCTGCGCGCCCGCGGCCCCCGACAGAGTCAGGGCTGCGAGCAGCAGGAACGCCAGCGCCTCGCGGAACCGGCTGCGACGGGTCATTCCCGCCGCAGCCGGTTCGTTGAGGCACAACGTGCGGACCACGCGGTCGCGGTCCGGTGAGCTCCCCGTCTCATCTGCGCGCGCGCAGAGCTCTCGCGTCGCACCGGCCAGGAGGCCGGCGCGCGAGCGGAGCATGCGCCGCCGCGCGGGAAGGGGGGGACTCACTGTGGGGGCTCGGTCAGTGACTCAGTTCACGGCTACCCGGAACTTGATCACCGACGACGTGTTGGGCGCGAGCGACGGTATGGTCACCGTCACCGTTCCCGCAGCGAACGAGCCATTGTCGCCGTCGGCGGCGTTCGTCTTCGCGACGCCGTCCACCTGGATGCCGTTGCCGGCGCCGTACGTTCCGGTCTGGAACGCCACGGTGGCGGGTAGCACGTCGGTCACGCTGATCGAGGTCGCCGCAACGGCCGAGGCCGCAGCGTTGGTCACCGTCACCGTGTACTCGACGATCGCACCCGGAATGTGCTTGGGGTTGGTGGTGTTGTTGATGGGGTCGCTGATGATCGCCTCGGACTTCACGACCGAGACGTTGGCGCCCTGCACGAAGTAGGCGCCCGTCCTGGAGAACGCGGCGTCGTTGGCGGCGTCGGTTGCACCCGCACCGTCCGCGAACACCGTCTGCACCGTCGCGGCCGTGTCGGCAACGCCGGAGTCGTTGGTGAGCGCGCCGCCACCGTTGGCGGTCGTCTCACGACCGGTCGCGGTCATCGTGACCGCCGCGATGCTCGCGTTGGCCTGGCCGCCCGGGATGGTGCCGACGATGAACACCGTGATCGACGCGTCGGCCGCCAGGGTATCGACCGTGGTCGCGGTATCGGTACCGGCCTGATACGTGCCGTTGCCGTTGCCGTCGACGAACACCGTCAGTGCGGTCGGATTGAAGTTGTCCGTTCCGCCGTACGGGTCGGTCGCGTTGTTCGCCGCTGCCAGCGTGAAGTTCAACGGCGCGTTGCTGGTATTGGTCAGGGTGAAGGGGATTGCGTTCCCCGCGGTGCCCGGAGTCACGTTCACGTACGTGACCGGGGCGGTGAGCGTCAGATCGACGCGCCGGTCGACCACGAAGTCGGCGGCGTTCGAGGTGATGGCCGGCTGGGCCACCGCGTTGACGCTGTAGTTGACGCTCGCCGTGTTGGAAATCGTGACTCCGGCAGCCGTTCCGGCCGCCTTCGTCACGTTCGCTGCGCCCACGACGAGCGCAGCGATGGCAAGCGTTCTTGCCATCCGTGTCTGCATGTGCCTCAACATTGACCTACTCCTTGCTGTATTACGGACTCAGCACTTGATGCGCGTGCTGCGCGCTTCCTCCTTTGGGGGGGAACTCTTTTGACTCACTCCACGCGCGCGCGGAACTCGACCGAGCGCGACTCACCGGGGGCGAGGGGTTTTTCGAAACGCCAACGGATGTGCGTCAGCTCCGAGGCCAGCGCGGCGCGGCTGGTGCCGTCCTTCGTCTTGACCACGAGCTTTTCCTTGGCCAGGAACGTCTTGCCGCCGTCCGTCGAGAACGTGACCTGGGCGCCGTCGCTGCTGGCGGAGCCATCGACGTAGTCCATGTGCTCCGGGATCGGGTCGGTCACGACCACGTCGGCCGCGGGCTTCGAGCCCTTGTTCTCGGCGCGCAGCGTGTAGATCACCGAGCCGCCCGGCGGGACCTTCTTGGCCGGCTGGCGCTGCACGGTCTCGTTGCCGTCGTCGCCCTTGATCTTGACTTCGACCTCGGCGGTGGCCTTGATCTCGACCCCCGTCGCCTCGGCGCCCGCGCGCGCGCCCCACGCGAACAGCGTGAGTGCGAGAGCGAGACTGACTGACTTGCGCATTGGTGTACCCTCCTAGTTGATCGTGACCGCGAAGCGGATCGTTTGCGGAACTGAGCCGCCGGCGACGGTGCCGAGTCGCACGGTGACTTGATTCGCCGTGGTGCCGCCGAAGTCGCCGGCGTCTGCGTCCGCGGCGTCGCTGAGCGCGCCGCCGTTGAGCAGGAGCGAGCTCCCGACGTAACTCGTGAACGGCGGCAGCGGGTCGGTCACGACCAGGTTCGCGACCGAGCCCGTGCCGGTGACCGAGACCTGCAGCGTGTAGGTGATTCTCGAGCCGGGCGCGGGCGTGGTGCCGCCGCCCAGGTCGAGCACGACCGCGGTCTTCACGATCGAGACCGCGAGGTCGCTGACCAGGAAGCCGCCCAGCACGGTCGACATGCCCGCGCCGGCGCCGATCACGGCGTCGGAGCCGGCGTCGCCGCCGCCGATCACGATCGTGCCCGCGCCGGTGCCGGTCTTCGACGTGGCGCGCACGATCACGTTGCCCACGTCGCCGTTCACCCGGCCCGCCGGGATGTCGAGCAGGGCGAACACCAGGCGCGAGCCGTCGGCGGCGATGGTCGGGTCGTTCACGCCCGGCTGGTAGAGCGCGTCGACGCCCGGCTCGTAGGCCGTCGACCCGTTGCTGTCGAGATACAGCCGCGCGTTGGTCGGGTCGAACTGGTCGCCGCCCTGCACCGGGTCGAGCAGCAGCGTGTACGAGTCAGTTCCGTTGCCGGTGTTGCTGATCAGGAACGTGAGCTGCCGGTTGGTGTCGGGGGAGAGGACACCGACCGGGCTCACGGTCTGCAGCGTGACGACCACGTTCACGAGCTCGTCCACCACGAACTGCGTGGTGCTGGAAGCGCTGAAGCTCGTTCCAGGCCCGACGGACCAATTCACCGTGGCGGTATTCGGGACCGGAGTGCCCGCAGGAGTGCCCAGGGCCCACGCGTGACTCGCAGTGAGCTGGAACACAAAGAGCCATGCGACGCGCGCAAGGCGACTCCGTGGATCGGCAAAGATCCTCGGCAACGAGCACTCCCCCGGGGGCAAACCCCCCGCACCTCAGTGTTTCGGTGGAACGCTCCGCCGGGTTGACGTAGTAAGGGGGTGCGCAGGGCGTGCGCGTGTTCGCGAGCCAGGCGCGCGAAGTCTCAGCGGTAGTTCGCCCTCGCAGGGGAGTCAGTCGCTTGGTTCCAGCCGAAGATGCACACGCCGGAAGCGGACATGCGCGTCGGGCCGTGCGACTCACTCGTCTGGCGGGGGTGTCTGCGGAACGTACGGTCAGGACCTTGGCGTGGCTGGCGTGCGAGTGCGCTGCCGACGCGCTGCTGGTGGCCGATCTGGCCGGCGCGCCGGCCGGTCTCTTGGGCGTCTTCCAGCGCCCCGGCCGGTCGGGCGAAGCGCACGAGCTGCGCGCGAGCTGCGGGGGCCGGTCGGCGCGCATCGGCCCGGGCTGCGTGCTCTTGTGCGCGCGCGCGGCCGATCCCGCCGCCTGGCTGGCGGAGCCGACGCCCGTGCAGTCGGGCCCGCGGCTCCTGAACCGCTGGGTGCGCGGCGTGCTCGCCGGGCTGACACCATTCGGTGTAAGAGCGAGCTACCCGGGCCGTGACTTCGTCGTCGGCGGCGGGCGCCGGATCGCACAGCTCGCGCTGGGACGCGACGCGCGCGGCGGCCTGCTCTTCCAGGCGGTGTGCGCGGCCGAGCGGACGGTGGCCGGCGGCGAGGCCGACCCGGCCTTTCCCGGCCTGCCGCCGCTGCCGCCCGCGGGCACGCTCGGGGTTCCGGCGGCAGCGCTCGCCGATGCGCTCGCGGCCGGGTTCGCGGCCCGCTTCGGCCTCGCGTTCGAGCCGCATCCGGCCGGTGAGGCCGAGCCGCCGGCCCTGGCAGACCCCGAGCTCGCGGGGCTCGCGAGCGCCGGACCGGTCGCCACGCCGATCGGCGAGCTCGAGGCCCACGTCTCTCTCGCCGCAGGCGGCTCGCTCGAGCGGGTGCGGCTGCGCGGCGACTTCATGGCGGCGCCCGGCGCGCTGCGCGCGCTCGAGGAGTCACTGGTCGGGCTCGAGCCCGGCGCGGCGCGCGTGCGCGAGCTCGCAGGGCGCTGGCTGGCAGCGCCCGACGCCAGCGTCGTGGGAGTCACCGACGCGCGCACGCTGGCCGAGGCGATCGCGCGCTCCGCGACTCACTCGGGGTCGGCGTCGTCGTAGTTGCGGTCGAGGCAGCGCCGCGCGCGCATCATGCACTGGCCGTCGATGCGCATGCCGACGTCGTCGCGGCCGGTGGCGACCACCTTGGTGACTCCCTCCTTGCCCAGCACGAAGTCGAGCTGGCAGAACGGCCCGCGCTCGGGGTCGATCGGGAAGCCCTGGGCGTCGCGCGGCCCGCGCGGGTCGATGCCCACCACCACCCCGCCCCCGGGCGAGAGGCGCGGCCGGCCGTCGGGCTTGACGGTCCAGCGGAAGGTCAGGAACTCCTCGCCGCCCTCCTGGTCGAACTCGGTCGGCACGCCGAGACACTGGCGCAGCTCGCTCTCGCTCTTGCCGATCAGCCCCGCGCGCGTCTCGTCGACGGCGCGGTC
Organism: Myxococcota bacterium; assembly: GCA_035498015.1. NCBI lineage: Bacteria > Pseudomonadati > Myxococcota > Myxococcota bacterium. Next base: position 3,062 of record DATKAO010000128.1, on the reverse strand, counting down.
GTAACTGCCCAGGCAGCCGGCCAGGCCGGCGGCCAGCCACAGGGCCGGCAGCCGGCCCTTGGAAAGCGCCCGCGTCCGCAGCCTAGAATGCGCCATGCGCGACATCTACCGAATCCGTTATGACGGCGCGATCGACGCCGACGGCCACATCCTGGAGCCGCCCGACTTGTGGGAGCGCTATCTCGAGCCGCGTCATCGCGACCGCGCGCTGCGCATTCGCACCGACGAGGAGGGCCTCGAGTATCTCGAGATCGGCGGGCAGGCGTCGCTGCTGGCGCGCAAGGGCTTTCCCGGCACGCTCGGCGCCATGGGCAAGATGCACGTCGAAGACGTGCGGCCGTCGCCCGAGCGCACCTACCTGGCCGGCGCGCCGCACGGATCGATGGACATGCGCGAGCGCCTCGAGAGACTCGACGCCGAGAACCTCGAAGCCGCCGTGCTGTACCCCACGATCGGCATTCTGTGGGAAGCCGAGCTGCCCGACGCCGAGCTCTCGCTCGCCTACTGCCGGGCCTACAACCGCTGGATCGCCGACTTCTGCCGTGACTCGCAAGGCCGCCTCGTGCCGATTGCACACCTTTCGCTCGGCGACCCGAAGGGGGCCGCGCGCGAGCTCGAGCGCGCGGTGCGCGATGGCTGTCGGGGTGCATTCGTCGTGCCGTTCACCTGGAGCCGGCTGCCGCACGGCCACTCCGACCACGACCCGGTCTTCGCCGCGGCGCAGGACCTGGGCGTGCCGCTCGCGATCCACCCGTCGTTCGAGCCGCCCGCGATCGCGCCCACGCGTTTCACCTTGCAGCGAAAGACCCGGCTGCTGGCGAGCGTGACCGCCGCCGACGGCGTGCGCCATGCCTTCACGACGCTGTTCGACTTCGGCGTCTTCGACCGCTTCCCGCGCTTGAACGTGGTGGTGCTCGAGAGCGGCGCCGGCTGGATCGGCTACTGGCTCGATCGCCTCGACGCGGTGTACGAGGCGACGTTCATCGGCGAGCGCGTGCCGCTGGCCGAGAAGCCCAGTCACTACTTCAAGACCCGCTGCTTCATCTCGGCCGACCCCGACGAACGGACCATCCCCGCGCTGGTGGACCGCCTGGGCGCGGACCGCTTCTTCTGGGCCAGTGACTTCCCGCACGCCGACCACACCGCCAGCTACGCGCGCGAGGTCGAGGAGCTGGCCGGGCTGTTGAAGCCACCCGACCGGGAGCGCTTCCTGGGCGACAACGCGCGAGACTTGTACCGGATCGCGCTGCCCTGAGTCAGAATCCGAGCTGGAGCTTCGCCGCCTCGCTCATCATCGACGGGTTCCAGGGCGGCTCCCAGGTGAGGTCGACGTCGGCGTGCGCCACTCCGGGCACCGCGCGCACCTTCTGCTCGACCTCGGGCGGGAGTGACTCGGCCACGGGACACATGGGCGAGGTCAGGGTCATGCGGATCTTCACGTGGTTCTCGTCGTCCACGTCGATCCCGTAGACCAGGCCGAGCTCGTAGATGTTGACCGGGATCTCCGGATCGAACACGGTGCGCAGCACCTCGATCACGGCTTCGCGGATGGCGGCTGGATCACTCATCAGGAGTCACTCCGTCGACACCGGCTCGGCCGAGCCGGAGAGCGCCGCTTCCAGCGTGTGCCACGCCAGGCTCGCGCACTTCACGCGCATGGGGAACTCGCGCACGCCCGCGAGCGCGGCCAGCTTGCCCAGGCCCGCGAGGTCGGGCTCGCCGCCGGCGGGCGCGGTCACCACGTGGTGGAAGCGCTCGAACAGGTCGTGCGCCTCGGCGGTGGTGTGGCCCTTCACGGCCTCGGTGAGCAGCGATGCCGAGGCGGTCGAGATCGCGCAGCCCTTGCCGGCGAAGCGCGCGTCGCGCACCCGGTCGCCCTCGACGTCGAGCATGAGCACGAGCTGGTCACCGCACAGCGGGTTGTAGCCGGTGGCGCGGTGCGTGGGGTGCTCGAGCGCGCCGAAGTTCCGCGGGTGCTTCGTGTGGTCGAGAATCACTTCCTGGTAGAGGTCGCGCAGGTCACTCATGCGCCGAAGATCTCCAGCACCCGGCGCACGCCGTGGACGAGCTGGTCGACGTCGGCGCGGGTGTTGTGCACGGCGAAGCTCGCGCGCGCGGTGGCCGGGACGTCGAAGCGCTCCATGACCGGCTGCGCACAGTGGTGACCCGCGCGCACGGCCACGCCCTCGCCGTCGAGGATCGTGCCCACGTCGTGCGCGTGCACGTCGCCCACCACGAAGGACACCAGCCCCGCCCTCTGCTTGGCCGTGCCGATCAGGCGCACGCCCGGGACTTCGCACAGTCGCTCGCTCGCGTACTGCACGAGGTCCGACTCGTGCGCGTGCACGGCTTCGAGGTCGAGCGCGCGCAGCCAGCCGATCGCCGCGTGCAGGCCCACGGCACCCGCGATGTCGGGGGTGCCGGCCTCGAAGCGCTCCGGCACGCGCGCGTACTCGGTCTTCGCGAAAGTGACCGACTTGATCATCGAGCCGCCGCCCTGCCACGGCTCCATGGCGTCGAGCAGCTCGAGCCGGCCAAAGAGCGCTCCGATGCCCGTCGGCGCGTACATCTTGTGACCCGAGAAGGCGTAGAAGTCGCAGCCCAGCGCGCGCACGTCGACCGGCAGGTGCGGCACGCCCTGCGCGCCGTCGACCACCACGACCGCACCGGCCCGCTTGGCCGCCGCAGTGAGTCGCGCGACCGGCAGCACGGTGCCGAGCGCGTTCGACACGTGCGCGAGCGCGACCAGACGCGTGCGCGGACCGAGCCGGCGCTCGAACTCCTCGACGATCACGTCGCCACGGTCGTCGATCGGGGCCACGACCAGCGACGCGCCCGTCTGGCCGCACACCATCTGCCAGGGCACCAGGTTCGAGTGGTGCTCGAGCTCGGTGATCAGCACCTCGTCGCCGGGCCGCAGGCGCGGGCGCGCCCAGGCCTGGGACACGAGGTTGATGCCCTCGGTCGTACCGCGCACGAAGATCAGCTCGCGCGCAGAGGCCGCGCCCAGGAACCCGCGCACCGACTCGCGCGCGGCCTCGTAAGCGGCCGTGGCCTCCTCG
>DATKAO010000127.1 GCA_035498015.1 Myxococcota bacterium | reverse complement strand
CAGCAGCACGAATTCGCCCTGGCCCGAGACGTTGCCGAGGCCGATGTCCTCGACCATGCGCCCGCGGACCTTCGGGTTGCGCTGCAGGAGCGCGCGCACGACCTGCGCGCCGGCTTCGTCGAGCCGCGTCGCGACCAACTTGCCGCGGCCGCCGCGCGCGAACGGGGAACGCACGCCATCCACCAGCACCACCTTGCGAAGCTCCATGGGTCTCTCCTCTTCGGGCCACCCTTGTACCATGCCGGCGTGCAGCGAGTCGCCGGTCTGTTCCTGCGCCTGCTGGGCGTCGTGTACCTGTGCGCGTTCGCGTCGCTCTGGGTTCAGCTCGACGGGCTGATCGGGTCGCAGGGGATCGCGCCGGCGAGCGCGTTGCTGGCGCTCGCGCGCGAGCGGCTCGGCGCCAGTGCGCCGCTCGCTTTGCCGACGCTGCTGTGGCTCACCGGCCCCGGGGACTGGGCGCTGCACGCGCTGTGCGCAGCCGGCGTCGTCGCCGCGCTCGCGCTCCTCGCACGCCGCGCGAGCTTCTGGGCCGCCCTCGCGGCTTGGGTCGCCTACCTGTCGCTCGTCAGTGTCGGCGACGTGTTCCTCTCGTTCCAGTGGGACATGCTCCTGCTCGAGTCCGGGGTCGTCGCCCTGTTCGCGGCGTCGCGCGAGCCGCGGCTGGGCGTGTGGCTCGCGCGCGCGCTCCTGTGGAAGCTGATGTTCCTGTCGGGCGCGGTGAAGCTCCTCTCGGGCGACCCCACCTGGCGCGATCTGTCCGCGCTCTCCTACCACTACTGGACTCAGCCGCTGCCGATCCCGACCAGCGCGTGGGCGGCGGCGCTGCCCGACTGGAGCCAGCGCGCGTCCACGTTCGCGACGCTCGCGATCGAGCTCGGCGCGCCGTTCGCGCTGCTCGGGCCGCGGCGGGTGCGGCTCGTTGGACTCGGCCTGCTCGTCGGACTGCAGCTCTTGATCGCGGCGACGGGCAACTACGGGTTCTTCAACCTGCTGGCGCTCGCGCTCTGCGCGACCTGGCTCGGCGGCGGCGGACCCGAACCCGCGGCGCCGGGCCCGCACGCACTCGTGATCGCGCGCCGGGTCGCGGCCGGCGCGCTGCTCGCGGCGAGCGCGATCGTCGCCGCTGAGCGCCTCGCCCCCGAGGGCCGTCTCCCCGAGGCGCTCTACGCGCTCGTCGAGCCGCTCGCTCCGCTGCGCAGCGTGAACTCGTACGGCCTCTTCGCGGTGATGACCACCGAGCGCCCCGAGATCCTGCTCGAGGGCAGCCGCGACGGCGTCGAGTGGAAGAGCTACGCGTTCCGCTGGAAGCCGGGCGCGCTCGACCGCGCGCCGCGGATTGCCGGTCCGCACATGCCGCGGCTCGACTGGCAGCTCTGGTTCGCGGCGCTCTCCCGCTGCGAGCGCCAGGGGTGGCTGCACGCGTTCCTGCGCCGCCTGCTCGAGGGCTCGCCGCCCGTGACTCGCCTGCTCGCGAGCGATCCGTTCGACGGTGAGCCGCCGCGCTATCTGCGGGTGACGTCGGCCCGCTACCACTTCGCGACCGGGAGCGACTGGAAGAACGGCGCGTGGTGGACCCGCTCGGAGCCGGTGCCGTACTGCCCGCTGCTCACCCTGCGCGCCGGCAAGCTGGCGCTGGCCGACGAGCTCGCTCCCTGAGGCGCGCTTGCGAAGCGAAGCTGCGCACACACGAATGCGCAACACCGCGCGCGGGGGTAGGGCCGCGACTACAGGGCAGCCCGCGCGGGGCCGATCTTCACCAGACGAGAGGTAGGACCCCATGCCGACAGTCCCGTCGATCAAGGGCTCCGTCTTCGCCGGTCTGGTCGAGGACATCCAGAAGCTCCTTGCCGCCCAGCGCCTGAAGGAGAGCGAGCTCACGCGCTGGCTCAAGCCGAAGGACAAGGAGCACCTCGCCGCCAAGGCGATCCAGGCGCACGAGTGGTACGACATCCGCAGCTACGACCGCATGAGCCTGCTGCTGCGCGACGTCGAAGGCGGGGGCAGCAACGAGTACCTGCGCAAGCGGGGCGCGCGCAACGCCA